>JBBRGH010000632.1:0-1979 GCA_038240915.1 Gemmatimonadales bacterium
GGCGGGCCCGCCCGCCGGCGCGGCGCGAACGCCGTCGTCGTGTTCGTCGAAGATCTCACCCACCAACTCCTCGAGCAGATCCTCGAGCGTGGCAATGCCGAGGGTGCCGCCGAACTCGTCGAGCACCACGGCCAGGTGTCGGCGCTCGCGCTGCATGTCGAGCAGCAGGTCGCCGCAGCTCCGGCTGGCGGGCGTGAGGGCCACCGGCCGGACGGGCAGCGGGTCACCTGGCTGGAGCCGGAACAGGTCGAACGCGTGCAGCATGCCGATGATGTCGTCGAGCGTGCCCCGCAACACCGGGATGCGGCTGTAGCCGCTGTGGGCGAACACCATCCGGATGTCCTCGAGGGCCGACTGCTCGTCGATGGCGACGATGTCGGTCCGCGGCGTCATCACCTCCCGCACCGGCCGCACGCTGAAGGCCATCACCCCGCCGACCAGCTGCAGCTCGTCATCGGCCCGGAGCCCGACGGCGGCGCCCTCGCGCCAGATCGAGCGCAGATCGGTCGGCCGGGTGGCGGTCCGGGCGGGCAGCAGCAAGCCCACGAGGTGGGACCAGGGACGCAGCAGCGGAATCACCCGGTCGGCCACGGTCTCGGCGCGCGGCTGGGTCAGCCAGCGGGGCACCAGGTAGGCCGCGAACAGGACCAGGGGCACGCCGAGCACCGCCAGCGCCACCACGAGCCGGGGCGCGCCCGAGCCCGCCAGGCCGGGCAGCGCGGCGCCGACGATCAGCACGCCGAGCGAGGTGGTGGCCGACGCGCAGGTGAGGTAGTAGTCGACCTGGGTGAGCCAGACCAGCGACGGCGTCCCGCCCCGGAGCCGCCGGCTGACCGCGCGGGTCAGCTCGGCCCGGCTCACCGTGATGAGGGCGGCGCCCGCGGTGGCCCCGAACGCCGCCACCATCAGCCCGACCCCGATCGCGAGCCAGATCATGGCGCCGCCCGCTCCCGCTCGCCGAGCGGCGCCTCTACCGCCGGCCGGTGGACCGCCACCCGACGCACCCGGCGACGGATCACCTGCTCCACGGTGAGACGATACCCGTCGAGATCGATCGTCTCCCCCGACCGCGGCACCCGCCCGAACTCCGCCAGCATGAGCCCGCCGACCGTGCTCACGTCCTCGCGGTCGAAGCTGTGCCCCAGGACGCTCTCGAGCTCGGACAGCGCGACGCCCCCTTCCACCCGAAGCTGGTCGTCCGAGACGACCTGGATCGGGGCCACCTCGTCCGTGTCGCGCTCGTCCTGGATCTCGCCCACGATCTGCTCGAGGATGTCCTCCAGGGTGACGATGCCCGCGGTGCCGCCGAACTCGTCCACCACGACCGCGAGATGGCTCGGGCCGCGCTGGAAGTCGCGCAGCTGGCGGTCGAGCGTCTTCCCCTCGGGGACGAACGCCGACGGGCGGATAAGCGATTGCCACGGCGCCGCGTCGTCGTCGTCGCTCGCGGCCAGGATGTCCTTGGCGTAGATCACTCCGGCGACGCCATCGGGATGGCCCTCGTACACCAGCAGCCGGGCGTGCTCGGAGCTTCGGAGAATCGCCGTCACCTCGGCCCGGTCGGCCGCGGCGTCCACCGCCACGATATCGATCCGCGGCGTCATCACCTCGGCCACCGTGGTGTCGGCCAGCGAGAAGACGCCCAGCAGCATGTCGCGCTCGGCGGTGCCGGCGTGGTGCGGGGTCAGGGAGGAGGGCGACGTGCGGGCCTTGGCGTCGGCCCAGGCGGCCAGCCGGAGCAGCGGGCGGAACGGCGCCAGGGTCGCGGCCGCGGCCCGGCGGGCCGGACCGGTGAGTTCGGGCGCCACCGCCGCAAGCAGCCGGGGCAACAGGTCGCCCAGGACCCAGACCAGGCCCACGGCGAGGGTGAGCCGGATGACACCCGCCATGGGTGAGCGGGCCCACCAGGCCACTGCTCCGCCGGCCGCGGCACCGGCGAGGACCAGCAGCGCCAGGTGGGCCACATGGAGGTTGCGCGA
>JBBRGH010000633.1:0-1978 GCA_038240915.1 Gemmatimonadales bacterium
TGGGGAAGGTGAAGGTCCCGCACGAGATCCTGAACAAGCCCGGGAGCCTCACGGACGAGGAATTTGCCGTCATCCGGATGCATCCGGTCTGGGGGGTGGAGCTGCTGGCGACGGTGGAGTTCCCGTGGGACATCAAGCCGATCATCCGGTGGCACCACGAGCGGTACGATGGCGGCGGCTATCCCGACCGGCTGCGGGGCGACGAGATCCCGCTCAACGCCCAGATCATCTGCATCGTGGACGTGTACGACGCCCTCACCACGACCCGGAGCTACCGGTCGGCGATGTCCTCCGCGGAGGCGCTCACGCGGCTGGCCGAGGTCAAGCCCTGGTGGCGGCCGGAGGTGTATGAGGGGTTCTTGCGATCGCTGGGGGCAGCGGCCTAGGCCGTTTTCCGCTTCGCCCCGCGCTTGCGTGGCTTGGCGATCTCGATGACCTCCGCCTCCCGGGGCTGCCGGTAGACGTAGCGTTGGCCCTTGAAGTTCCGGACCACCACTTCCTCATCGGTCATGCTGATCACGTACTCGGGGAGCAGCGGGATCTTGCCGCCGCCGCCGGGGGCGTCGATCACGAAGTGCGGGTTGGCCAGGCCGCTGGTCCAGCCGCGGAGCGCCTCCATGATCCGGATGCCGGCCTGGACGGTGGTCCGGAAATGCTCGGCGCCCGCCACCTGGTCGGCCATATAGATGTAGTACGGCCGCACCCGGGCCATGAGCAGCCGCTGCATGAGCCGCTTCATGACCTCCGGGTCGTCGTTGACGCCCTTGAGCAGCACGGTCTGGCAGCCCAACGGGATGCCGGCGTCGGCCAGGCGGCCCAGTCCGGCCACCGCGGCGGGGGTGAGCTCGTCGGGGTGGTTGAAGTGGGTATTGATGAAGAGCGGATGGAACCGCCGCAGCATGGTGGTCAGCTCGGGCGTGATCCGCTCGGGCAGGTGGCACGGCACCCGGCTCCCGATTCGGATGATCTCGAGGTGCGGGATGGACCGGAGCCGGGTCAGAATGGCCTCGAGCCGGCGGTCGTTGAGCAGCAGGGGGTCGCCGCCGCTCATGATCACGTCCCGGATCTCGGTGTGCTGCTCGAGGTACTGGGAGGCGCTCTCGAACTGCGACATCGGGATCTTCTCGGGATCGCCCACCTTGCGCCGGCGGGTGCAGAAGCGGCAGTAGCTGGCGCAGACCGGCGAGACCAGGAACAGCGCCCGGTCGGGGTAGCGGTGCGTGATGTTGGGGACCGGGCTGTCCGCGTCCTCGTTGAGCGAGTCCACGATGCCGTCCCGGATATCCAGCTCCTCGACCGTCGGCACGTACTGGCGCCAGATCGGGTCGTCGGGCGACTGGATCAGGTCCACCATCGCGGGCGAGATCCGGAACTCGAAGTTCTCCGCCGCCTGACGCAGGCGGTCGAGGTCGGGGAAGTGCTCGGGGCCGAACTTGGCCGCGAGCAGATCCAGCGACCGGATCGAGTTCTGTTTGAGGACTTCCTGCCAGGTTTCCATCGGTGCCTCCATGATCCGTCCAAAGCTGTCATCCTGAGCGAAGCGAAGGATCGTGCTGACGCGTTTCCGGACATTCCCCGGCAAGATCCTTCGCTTCGCTCAGGATGACACGTTGCCGGCCTCCGAGTCCAATGACACGTCGCCGGCCCGCGCGCCCGTCGTCGCCCCCATCGCCTTCACGTACACCACCTGGTCGTCCCCCGGCGCGTAGAAATCGGGGATGCGCGACACGGCCCGGTACCCGCGCCGCTGGTAGAAGGCGCGGGTCGGGGCGTAGTCCGGGCGGCCGGCCGTCTCCACGACGACGAGCCGGGCGACGCCTGCCAGGCGCTGCTCCATGGCGGTGAGCAGGGCAGTGCCGATGCCGGCACTGTGCTGCGCCGGATCGACCGCCATCCAATAGAGGTCGAAGGTGCCGAGCGTACAGGGGGTGGGACCCCAGCAGATCCAGCCGGCCAGGCGGCCATCGTGCTCGGCGCC
>JBBRGH010000634.1:0-1976 GCA_038240915.1 Gemmatimonadales bacterium
GTATCGGTCCCACGCTCGGCCGCCTCGGGCAGCGGCAGCAGCGTCAGGCCGTCCAGCAGCGGCCGGAGCAGGGTGATGGCGATCGGCTCGAGCGCCACACCGAAGCCGTAGACGGCGCGCGCGGCGCCGTTCGATCTCCGGCAGACCGCGAGGTACAGGACGCCGGGCGCGGGCGCGAGCGAGTCGCTGAGGGAGACGTAGTCCCATCCCCGCGACGCATAGAACTCGCCCTGCCGCGACAGCGAGCGGAGCACGAAGGCGCGCCGCGCCGCCGAGAGTGGGCTGCCCTCGACCTGGAGGGCCGAGTCGGCGAGTGAAAGGGTGGTGTCGGCGGTGGTGGCGGCGGATCCGTCCTGGTGTGCCTGCTGGGATTCGGGGAGCAGCAGCCGGAAATAGTACGTGGGCTGCATCGCGGCGCCACAATCCTCGCACCGTGCGGCGACGACGGCGGCAGCGCGCAACGAGGCGATGCCTGGCAGCGGACCATCGCCATACAGTCGTCTGACGGTACCGAGCGGCTCGAAGATGCCGGCGATCGCCGGGTAGAGCCTGCCGACGGCTCGCTGGCGAAAGCTGCCGGCCGCGAACGCCGCCTGGTCGCGCAGCGCGCGCTCGGCGGCCGCGCGATGCTGCCCGGCGGCCTGCCAGGCCTCCACGGCGAGGGCCACCGGCACCGCGATCGCGAGCAGGCCGAGTCCGGCGAGAAGCCAGGTGCTGCGGGAGAATCCGGCGGGAAATCGCATAGGATAAAACCCGTGAGACGCCCCAGTCGCGACAACCCACACATTCGTGTGCCGCGGCGTCACGCATGACGGGACGCGCACGTGACGTTGACATGGCGATGGCATCCGGCTGCGTGGCGCGCCCTAGGTTCGGCTAGCAGCTCGCCATTCCCAACCACAACGCGAGGGTCCCGTCATGTCACTCCCCCGTCGAGTACGCACGCCGGTCCTGGCCGCGCTGGCGGCCGGTGTCGCCGCGTGCGGCTCCGATTCCATCGATCCACCGACCGCTGCACCCGGCACGCCCACGACATCGGCCGCCGTGGCGCTCGCGGCCGATCTCGTCCCCATCGATGGCGCCGGCGGCGGGGCGGGGCGTCGTGGCTGCCCCGGGCCCAAGCATCGGCAGTTCGACTTCTGGGTCGGCAACTGGGACGTCTTCACCGGTGCAGACACGGCCCTGACCGGAACCAACGAGGTGAAGTCGCTGCTCGAAGGATGCGTGGTCGAAGAGAACTGGATCGGCATCGGCGGGCATCGCGGCCGGAGCCTCAACGCGTTCGACGCGGCGTCCGGCAGCTGGAGCCAGATGTGGGTGGACGACGGCGGGTGTCCGAACGGCCCCATCTTCATCGAGGGCGGGCTGGTCAACGGTAGGATGGTGATGCGGGGGCGGCGGAAGCAGCCGGAAGGATTCCAGTTCGGTCCGCCGTGCTTCCCACCTCCCGGTCAGGTGGTCTTTACCATGACCAACCGGATCCGTTGGAGCCTGCTCAAGTCGGGCTCGGTGCTGCAGGAGTCTGCCCTGGCGACGAACAAGGACCCGTTGCCGCCGCTACCATCGCCGACCGCGCTCGCCGGCCTGCGCTACGATCCCGTGGCACAGGTCACACCCATCGTCCCGCCGGGGCCGGCGCCCTCGTTCTGCCCGTTCCGCGCGGCCGCCACCCAGTTCGACTTCATGCTTGGCGAGTGGAAAGTCCGTGAGCGGGGCGCTGACGGTGGATCCGGACACGCGACGTTCAGCAAAGACCTGAACCACTGCCTGGTCGAAGAGCACTTCTCGGGTCCGTCCAGCTACGAGGGTCTGAGCTTCAACACCTTCGATGTGTTCACCCAGAAGTGGGTCCGGACCTACCTGGACAACCAGGGGCGACGCTTGTTCCTGACCGGCGTGCTCGAGAACGGCGCGATGGTCCTCACCGGTACGCGCGACCGTCGCGGGGACAGTGCCTTGACCATCAGGATCACGTG
>JBBRGH010000635.1:0-1973 GCA_038240915.1 Gemmatimonadales bacterium
GGCGCCAAGCTTTTAACCATTGAGGGGTAAGGAAATTGCTCATGACCGGCAGGACGGACCGATGAGCATTCGAACCACGATCGAAGACCAGATGAGCCAGGTGGCCAAGGCGCAGTCCAAGACGCTGAAGCCGCTGGGAGACGATCTGGTGCTGCTCGACTGTGGGCTGGATTCCCTGTGTTTCGCCATCGTGGTGGCGCGGCTGGAGGACGAATTGGGCTTCGACCCCTTCGCCACCGCCGACGACGTGCAGTTCCCGGTGACCTTCGGCGACTTCGTACAGTTCTATGAACGCGCCGCGGCCTAGCCTGACCCTCGGGCGGATCGTCGCGGCGGGGGCGGACGCGGCCTTCTGCGCCGAGGATGGGCGCCATCCGCGGCGGGACATTCTCGAGAGCGACGGGTTTCGGGCCCTGCAGGCGCAGGTGGCGGGTCGATCCGTGCTGATCCGCGTCAGCGACCAGCTCCGCGCCGCCACCGCCCTCATGGCGCTCGACGGCGTCGCGGCGAGACTGGTGCTCGCGCCGCCGGATTTGGCTGAAGAATATTTGTCGGTGGTGCTGGCGGACGCGGCTGTCGAACTGATCGTTTGCGACAGCGAAGGGCCAGCCGGTCTGACCATATCTGCTCCCTTCCCACTCGAGGGGGGAAGGGTCGGGGATGGGGGTGGTGGCAATGAGGCGACGGGTATGGCGCGTGAGGCGCTGAGCCGAGCCGCGCTTCAGACTGAGGGCGAGCCCACCCGTGCTGAACCTTTCACCTTACTGCCACCCCCCCCATCCCCGGCGCTCCCCCCATCGACGGGGGAAGGAGTCGCGAGGCTACCCGAGGCCGTAGACGTTTCAGCCGACGCCATTCCACCGCTCCGCGGCGACTCCAGCCTCGACACCGAGTGGGTGCTGTTCACCTCCGGCACCACCGGGCCGCCCAAGATGGTGGTCCATTCCCTGGCCGGGCTGACCGGGGCGATCAAGCCGGTGGATCCCGCCGCGCCCCGGGTGGTCTGGGGCACCTTCTATGACATCCGCCGTTATGGCGGCCTGCAGATCCTGCTGCGCGCTCTGCTGGGCGGGGCGGACCTGGTGCTGTCCTCCGCGCACGAGGAGCCGGCGGCCTTTCTGCGCCGGCTAGGGGCGAAAGGCGCCACTCACGTGACCGGCACGCCGTCGCACTGGCGCCGGGCCCTGATGAGCCCGGACCTCGCCGCCATGTCGCCTCGCTACGCCCGCCTCTCCGGCGAGATCGCCGACCAGGCGGTGCTGGACAGCCTGCGCGCGGCCTTTCCCGACGCCGCCATCGGCCACGCCTACGCCTCCACCGAAGCCGGCGTCGGCTTCGAGGTCACCGATGAGCGGGAGGGCTTCCCGGCGTCCTTCGTAGGCGCGCCCGGGGCGGTGGAGATGAAGGTGAAGGACGGCTCGCTGCGGGTGCGCTCGGCCCGATCCGCCAAGCGCAATCTGGGCGCGGACTCGCCCGTGCTGCACGACGCCGAGGGCTTCGTGGACTCCGGCGACCTGCTCGACCTGCGCGACGGCCGCTATTACTTCCTCGGCCGGCGCGGCGGCATCATCAATGTGGGCGGGCTGAAGATCCATCCCACCGAGGTGGAGGCTGTGATCAACCGCCATCCGGCCGTCTCCATGTCGCTGGTTCGTGGGCGGCGCAATCCGATCACCGGGGCCATCGTGGTGGCGGAGGTGGTGCTGCGCGAGGGGGCCTGCGCCGAGACGCCCGAGGCCAAGTCGGCCCTGCGCGAGGCGATCTTCGAGCATTGCCGCGCCGCCTTGCCTCCATTCAAGGTGCCGGCCTCCTTGAAGTTCGTGGACAGCCTGGCGGTCACCGCCGCCGGCAAGCTGGAGCGGCCCCTTGCGTAACGTGCTCATCTCCGGCGGCAGCCGGGGCATCGGCCTCGCCATCGCCCGCCGCCTCGCCGCCGACGGCTTCCGCGCCATCGCGGTCGCCCGCAAGGCGTC
>JBBRGH010000636.1:0-1972 GCA_038240915.1 Gemmatimonadales bacterium
TCGCCTACTGCCGGGCGAGTACGAGGCCGACCGGGATGCTGACCAGCAGCACCACGACGAGCATGCGGTAGATCCAGAGCAGGCCCACGAGCCAACCGGACGGTCCGTACGGCGCAAACCCGGGTACGCCACGCACGCTCCAGACCAGCAGTGCGAGCGCCACGACAAGGAGCGCGCCCCCGACGTCCACCAGCCAGACCACATCGATCAGCGTGCCGACGACGACGCCGACGTTGCCCAGCGCGAAGACGACGAAGTCGCGCGCGACGGCGCCGTACGCCGGTGGCCGCGCCGCCAACAGCGTCCGCCCGAGCGCCAGACCGATCTGCCCGACGCCGGCAACGAGCACGAGGTAGGCGCTCGCCCACACCGGCTTCTCCGACGGGTCGTGAGCCACAACGGCGGCAACGAAGCCGCCAGCGACCAGGGTGGCCACACCGAACGCGAGCCACGGCGACGCCGACATCAGCCTTGCGTTCACCGTGGTCTCCTCCGCGGTCATCTCGGCGCTTCTCGCCAGGCCCGCGTTCTCCCGAGCAGCTTGTCCGGGGACCAGGCGACGGTCACGGCGCGGTCCATGGGGCAGGAACGTGTCGCGCATGGCACCACTGTCCTCCAGCCCGCGGCGCCGGGCCACCCGGGACCGCCGACGAGCCGACCCATGTCATCGCTCGGACAGACCACCGAAACGGTCAGGCGTGCTCGGCTGCGTCGGCAGAGCGCCGCATGCGGAGCTTCATGGCGGCCGGCAGGACCCCGATGCTCAGGCCGAAGGCGGCTGTCGCTGCCCTGGCTCGCGGGGACAGGTCGGCCGAACGCCTCATCCAGCGCGCTCCAGCGAGGGCGTGTGGTCCCATCAGCAGCACGGCGGTCACGACGCCCGGGTTGTAGCGCCGTTGAGCCACCGCTATGCCCGTGTGCATCGCGAAGTTGCCCGCTTCGAGCCACAACACCCCCGCTGCCGGCACGCGCGTTCGTCTCCACAGGATCAGGCCGGCGATGGCGCTGGCCCAGCCGATGCTG
Organism: Gemmatimonadales bacterium; assembly: GCA_038240915.1. Taxonomy (GTDB): domain Bacteria; phylum Gemmatimonadota; class Gemmatimonadetes; order Gemmatimonadales; family GWC2-71-9; genus CAVVWJ01. Next base: position 1,024 of record JBBRGH010000636.1, read on the forward strand.
ACGTTGATGTGGAAGGCGAGCCGCTCGGTGAGCGGCCAGTCCGGCTTGTCGCTGCCGAGCAGCCGCTGGTTGGCGAAGGGAAGAAAGCCACCCGGTCGCACCCACTCCTCTGTCTGGTGGCTGACCAGGATCGGAATGGCCAACCCGGGCACCCAGCGCCCGTCTGTCAGGAGCCACCGCCGGTGCACAGCGGCCGCTGTCCAGGCAGGGACGACAGCCGCGGCCGCGGCCCAGGGCCAGCGGCCGTGGGTGTCTACCGATATCCGTCGATCCAGGTGCCGATCGAGACAGTCGATCCTTGTCCGCTGGTACACGACCCGCGCCCTCTCCCGCTCGCCCAGCTCCAGCACTGCGACGCTGTGAGCCTCGTGTGACGACGCTCGCGTGTCAAGATGATCTGCCCGTCCATAACGGTCTGACGAACCAGAAGCTCTGAACCCGGATGGCGCTGCTCCGAGCCGCGGTGGACCTGGTCCAGGAAGGAGTGGTCCACCAGGACGCGCTCGAGGCTGCGCTGGGGCTCACGCGCGGCGACCGTCTTCGGCCTGCACCCCTCAGGTCCGCGCCTCGCGCTCGAGCGCCAGCAGGACGCCATCGCTGAGCTGTGCGGCCTTGACACCAGACGTCCTCGCTGAGACCGTCTACATGAACTTGCGTGACGGTCCCGGGCGATCGGAAGGTCGACATGGCGGAGCACAGCACCCCCAACAAGCCACCGCGCACGACCGGTATTCTGCGTCGCAAACCGATCGAAGACTCCGGCGAGGAGGCCGGTCTGGAGCGCAGCATCGGGCTGTTTCAGCTCACCGCCATCGGCCTCGGCGCGATCATCGGTGCCGGCATCTTCGCCTTGGCCGGCCCGGTGGCCAAGAACGATGCCGGCCCGGCCGTCTCCATCTCGTTCATCCTCGCCGGCATCGCCAGCGCGTGCGCTGCGCTGGCGTATGCC
>JBBRGH010000637.1:0-1968 GCA_038240915.1 Gemmatimonadales bacterium
TATTTCTCGAGCGCGCTCTCCAGCGAGCTCGAGCGCGCCCTGATCCAGGACATCGGCGTCCCGATCGATCTGATCGAGATCCGCCCGGGCGTCTCGTCGAGTCCGGCCGGGGGCGGCTCGCTGACCCAGCTCGCAGCTGGCTGGCAGATCGGCAAGAAGACGTTTCTGACCTTCAACGCCGGCTTCTGCCCCGACTTCAGCCAGCTGAGCTACAAGAACCTGGGCGCCAGCCTCGAGTTCCGCTTCAGCCGGGAGTGGAAGCTGCAGAGCTCGGTCGAGCCGACCATCCAGTCGTGCAGCAGCTTCGGCACCGCCAACCGGTTCGCCAACACCAGCCTGTATCAGGTGGGCTTCGACATTCTCTGGGAGCGCGAGTTCTAGTGCCGCGGGTGCTGCTGATCACCAATCCCGCCGCCGCCCGGACCCGGGCGAGCGCCGTGGGCGTGCTGATGGGGACGTTCGCCTCCGCCGGCTGGCAGGCGGAGGTGCTCGCCACCGGCGGCCCGGGCGACGCCCGGCGGCTGGCGGCGGAAGGCGTGGCCGGGGGCGTCGAGATCGTGGCCGTGTTCGGCGGCGACGGCACCACCATGCAGGCCGCGGCCGCGCTGGTGGGCACCGACGTCGCCCTGGGCGTCATCCCGGGCGGGACCGGCAACCTGCTGGCCGGCAATCTCCGGATTCCCGCGGCGCCCGCCCGGGCGGTGCGCGCGCTGGTCACGGCCCGGCCCAAGCTGTTCGACCTGGGCCGGATGCAGCGGCCCGACGGGGAGCACTACTTCGCCGTGGCCTGCGGGGCCGGCTACGATGCACGGGTGATGGCCGAAACCCTGGGCGAGCACAAGCGCCGTTGGGGCATGGCGGCCTACGTGGCGACGACGCTCCGGCTCATCAGTGAGATCCGGAGCACCGACCACGTCATCACCATCGACGGCGTGGTCTACGACGCCAACGCGGCCATGGTCCTGGTGGCCAACTGCGGCGAAGTGATTCCGCCCTACATCCGGCTCGGCGCCGGCATCCGTCCCGACGACGGCCTGCTCGACGTGGTGGTGATCCGGGCCAACAGCTTCGGGCAGAGCGTCCGGGCCGTCTGGGATCTGCTCCGGATGGCCCCCGAGATCGATGGGCTGGACACCTACATCGGCTACGCGCGGGGCCGGGAGATCCGGGTCGAAAGCCAGCCGGTCCAGCCGGTCCAGCTCGACGGCGAGGCCGGCGGTGAGACCCCGTTCACGGCCACGGTCGTGCCCCGGGCCATCCGGATCATGGTGCCGGGCGACGGGTGACGTTGGCGAGTTGGTCGGGACTGACTAATTTTTGGTGGGGGTGACTGCTTCACTCCATCTCGATCGACAACCCTGTCCCGCGACTTTCAAGGCAGACTTCATGGCCGGTTCCGTCCTCCTCATCGATGACGATGTCGACGTGCTGCGCAGCATCGGGAACTACTTCGAGCGCCTGTCCTACGAGGTCACCCGGGAGCTGAGCGGCGAGGCGGGGCTGGCGACGTTCGACCGGCTGCGGCCCGAAGTCGTCATCCTCGACCTCCGGCTCCCGGGGATGGACGGGATGGAGGTGCTGGAGCACCTGCGCCAGCGCGACGCCGCGGTCATCCTGCTCACCGGCGAGAGCGACGTCGCCACCGCCGTCCGCGCCATGCAGCTCGGGGCCGAGAACTTTCTCACCAAGCCGGTGGACATGGAGCACCTCGCCGCGGCCACGGCGCGGGTGGCCGACAAGGCCCGGCTCCGGCGGGTCAACGAGGCCCTGCTGGGGCAGAGCGCGCCGGGCTACGGGCTCGACTCCCTCGGCTCCTCGTCCGGGATGCAGGACTTCGCCCACCAGGTGGGTCTGCTGGCGCAGAGCGAGCGGACCACGGTGCTGCTCACCGGCGAGAGCGGCACCGGCAAGGGCTGGGTGGCGCGGATGATTCACGACCTGAGCCCGCGCGCCAAGGCGCCCTTCGTC
>JBBRGH010000638.1:0-1961 GCA_038240915.1 Gemmatimonadales bacterium
GAGATCTGCTTCCAGTTGGTCGTGGCGCAGGTGTAGACCGAGGCCAGCTGGGCCGGGGTGAGTGTCTTGGGCGTGTGGCCGGAGGGAACCGCGACCCAGGTCACGCCGTCGCGGGCGTAGGCGATGAAGGCCAGGCTGTTCTCCGTCCCGTCCGTCTTCTTGGCCCGGCTGGAGCGGGCGAAGTCGATGCACCCGTTGCCGGCGGCCAGGCTGGCCTGCAGCGCGGCGATGCCGGCGCTGGAGCCGTTGGGCCGGGCGACCGGCGCACAACCGGCCTTGGTGACGATGGGATCGCCGACCACCGGGGGCGTCGTGCGCGGCTTGACGGCGTCGAAGCTGTACAGCCGGTTGGCCGGCGCGGGGCGCTTCTTGTTGTACTGCGCGGAGAACGCGTCCATCACGAACTGCGTCGTATCCGAGCCCACCCCGACGATGTCGTTCGCGCGCGGGGTCACGCCGGCGGGCGGGTCGGCGTAGGCGACGCCCCCCAGCACGATCGACGTGGCGGCTGTGGCGGCCACCCAGGTGGTGGCGAGCCTCGCTGCTGTGCGCATGCGGTGGTTCCTTCCGTTGGCCGGGGCGGCGCGATGTGCGGGATGTGCCTGCCCCTGGGGTTGAGCCGGGCGGCTCGCCAGGAATGCTGTCCGAGCGGGGGTGAACACCACAGCCCCTCCCGGGGGTGGCGGAGGCGAGGCGTCGGTGACTTTCCCGTGAACAGGCTGGCGTGCCCGGCAGCAGTCGCCCGTGACGTTCGCCGGCCGTTCACCGGGCGCCCCCCCTCGCGGACACCCGAGCCCGGTGTACTGGCCCCGTGCTCGACGAACTCCTCTCGGCGCCCGCCGAACCGGCGCCCGACGTTGAGGTCAGACGCCGCATCGTCTCGCCGCACGGCCTGGCCGACCGGACATTCCGGGGCCTGACCCGTACCGCCGCCGTCACGGTGCTGGTGGTGATGGGGCTCATCGGGCTGTTCCTGCTGCTGAAATCCCTGCAGGCCTGGCGCCGCGTGGGTCTGTCGTTCCTCACCGAGCAGCAGTGGTTCCCCGACGCCGGGATCTTCGGCGTGTCCGCGGTGCTGCTCGGCACCGTGCTGATCGCCCTGGTGGCTCTCGTGGTGGCAGTACCGGTCGCCTTCGGCGCAGCGGTCTACATCTCCGAATACGCGCCGGCTGCCCTCCGCCGACCGCTGATCTCCCTCGTCGACCTGATGGCCGCCATTCCCAGCATCGTCTACGGGCTGTGGGGATTCTTCTTCCTGCAGCCCCGGATCCTGTCGTTGAGCCGGTGGCTGTCGGTCCACGTCGCCCGGTTCCCGCCGTTCCGCGTGCAGGGCACCTCCGCTCAAGTCACCTCCGCGTCCTCCTACACGTCATCGACGTTCATCGCCGGTGTTGTCGTGTCGCTGATGGTCGTGCCGATCGTCTGCTCACTGATGCGGGAGGTGTTCTCGCAGGCGCCGGTCGGTGAGCGCGAGGCCGCCCTCGCGCTCGGCGCGACCCGCTGGGGCATGATCCGCACCGTCGTGATCCCGTTCGGCGCGGGCGGGATGATCGGCGCCACCATGCTCGGGATGGGTCGGGCGCTGGGTGAGACGGTCGCCGTATACCTCATCATCTCGCCGATATTCACCCGCTCCACCCACATCCTGCAGAGCGGCGGCAACTCGATCGCCGCGCTGATCGCGAACCGCTACCAGGAGTCGAGCTCGTTCGGGATCGCGGCGCTGATGGCGGCCGGCCTGGTGCTCTTCCTCATGACCCTGGTCGTCAACGCGCTCGCCTCGGTCATCGTGGCCCGGTCGCGGTCCGGCGCCCTGACGGAGATCTGAGCGCCGTGACGGTGACGTCAATGACGCAGACGACGACGTCCGATCCACCCCGCGGGCAGGCGCCGGTCGCACCGGAAGTGCGCCGGCGCCCTCGGGAGCGAAGCGTCGAGGCGGCGTACGTCCTCGTCGGCTC
>JBBRGH010000639.1:0-1960 GCA_038240915.1 Gemmatimonadales bacterium
GGGTGCTGCGCGCGGTGCAGCCCAACCGGCCGGTCACCGAGATCATGGGGCGCGACGCCTTCACCTCGGGCATCGACATCGATTTCGAGGACGAAAACGGCGGCGATCCCTACACCGACGCCGGCAATGACGGCGAGGCCCAGGCGCAAGCCCAGCCGCAGCAGCAATCGCAGCCGCAGAATCAAGGCGAACCGCGCCAGGACCAGGGCCGCTACGAGAACCGCGACCAGCGCTCAGACTATCGCCAGGACCGGCAGGAGCGTCGTCCCGACTATCGCAACGACGGCAATCGCACCGAAGGCGCCCGCCAGGACAACAATCGCCAGGATGGGGGCCGCCAAGATGGGAGCCGCCAAGACGGGGCGCGCACCGAAGTCCGCCAGGATCGCTACGAGGGCCGCTCAAACGAGCGCGGGAACTACGCGCGGGACGATCGGCCCCGGGATGACCGCCCTCGCGACGACCGCCCCCAACAGAACCGCGATGATCGTCCGCAGCAGAGCCGCGATGATCGCCCGCAGCAAACCCGTGACGGCCAGCGCAGCTACCGCGATGACCGGCGCGACCGCTACGAAGGCCGCGGCGACCGCCCTGATCGCGGCGACCCAGCCCGCGGCGGCGATCCGCTGCCGGTGGTCGAGCCCCAGGCCACGCCCTTGACCCAGGACTCGCGCCCGGACGAGGGCTCCCCCATGCTGCGCAGCCAGGACGGCGGCGTCAGCCACGCCCCGGCCTTCCTGCAACAGCGGACGGAAACCTCGGACGAAGGCGCGGGCGAACGCCGCGCGCCCGTCAAGCGCACCCGCACCCGCGCGCCCAAGGCGGCCGCGGAGTCTACCGAAGAAGCCTGATCCGGACTGACTAATCTGGCCTGGCGCGTTAGGCGAAAGTGTGAGCGGTTTCGCCGCCCGAACGCGCTCTAACTCTTAGACTCTAGAGCACGATTCAGCGGTCAGGTGAGTCCACCTGACCCCATCGTGCTCTAGGGGGCTGGATCGGCCTCGATCGTCTGAGGCTCGAGCGCATGCTGGCGGCGGGCCGTCTTCAGCGCCGACACGACCGCCTGCCTGTCGAACGGCTTGCGCAGGACTGTGCGGCCCTCCGCGCCGCCCACGGCCAGGGCCTCGCTGTAGCCGGTCATCATCACCACGGGCAGGTCGGGCCGGCTGCGGCACAGCTCCCGCCCGAGATCGATGCCCGACAGCCCGCCTTCCATGACGATGTCGGTGAGCACCACGTCGAAGACTTCTTCGTCGAGCAGCCGTTTCAGGGCCTGGGCGGGATTTTCGGCCCAGGTCACCTCGTAGCCGGCGGATTCCAGCAGGGCCTGGGTGGCGCGCGCCACATCGGGATTGTCCTCCACCAGCAGCACCCGGCCTTCATCCTCCTCTTCGGGAGCGGCGGCCGCGTGCGGCGCGGGCTCCACGTCAGAGCGGGGAAGGTAGATGGTGAACACGGCGCCGCCTTCTGGAGCGTTCTCCACCGTCACCGCGCCATGCGACTGGCGCGCGAAGCCGTAGACCTGGCTGAGGCCCAGGCCAGTGCCCTTGCCGGCGGCCTTGGTCGTGTAGAAGGGCTCGAACACCCGGCCCAACTGCTCCTCGGGAATGCCGGTGCCGGTGTCCGCCACCCGGATGGCGACGAATTCGCCGGTGAGGCCGCCCGGCGCATTGCGACCGCCCACCGCCACGTTTGACGCTTCAACCAATAGCTTGCCGCCCTCGGGCATGGCGTCGCGGGCGTTGATCGACAGGTTGAGGATGGCGATCTCGAGCCAGTTGGGATCCGCCTGCACCGGCCAGACGTCCTCCGGGATGGAGACCAGCATGGAGATGTCGTCGCGGATGGAGCGCCGGCACAGGGCGGTGATCGCCGTGGTCCGGTCCTGGATGCGGAAGCTGATCGCCTGGTAGGCGCTGCGGGCGCCGAAGCCGAGCAGCTGACGGGTCAGGGTCTGGCC
>JBBRGH010000640.1:0-1952 GCA_038240915.1 Gemmatimonadales bacterium
GCGTAGCCGGCCATCGTCAGTCCGGTGGTGAGTGTCTCGTCGTCGGGGTGGGCATGAACGAACAGCAGACGCGCCGGCCGGGTCGGGTCCGGGGACGGGAAGGCTCTCATCGAACAGACACCGTTGCCATGTCGACCGTGCCGAAAAGCGCAGGGTTGTCGATGTAGCCCGCGACCTCCGTGCCACGGACAAACATGGACTTCGAGTTGGTCAGCGCGATGGCCGTGACGTTGGCGGCGATCTCCTTGTCGAGCTCTCCCCATGCCTTCTCCCGGCGGGCCGCATCCGGGATGATCGTGGCCGCATCGATCTTTGCACTGAAGGCGGTGCTCGCAAACCGGCCGTAGTCCTGACCGGACGACCCCGCGCTGAGGTTGAGCCTGCTGTCGAACAGGGACGGGATCACGCTCGAACCCGACGGCCACTCGGCCGACCCCACCGCCCACATCACGTCATACCTGCGGCTGTTCGCCACGGCGGCGATGTTCGCAAAGTAGTCCTTGTCGATGCCGACGAGGGTGACCGAGAACCCCGCGTCCTGCCATCCCTGCTGAAGCGCCGCCATGGCGTTGTCCGCCGGAGAGCCCTTGCGGTAGGCCACCGTGATGTTGACCGGCAGAGTCAGCCCGGAGGCGTGCAACAAGGTCCGCGCCCTGGCTGAGTCACCACGGGGCGGGACGGCCAGAGGGTTGAAGTCACGGTAGGCGGGAAGGGACTTGTTGATCATGGCGTACGTTGCTTCCGCCGCGGAGGCCCCGCCCAGCGCCGTCACGTAGGCTTCCCGGTTCGTCGCCAGCGCCAGCGCCTGCCGGACCTCGGTCTTGGCCATGGTCGGCCGGCTGAAGTTGGGTAGCAGGTAGTCCACGTACGGGCCGCGCGGGTTGGACGAGCGAGCCGTGATCGAGGTGCTGGACCTGATGTCGTTCTGCAGCACCCGGGGGGCCGAGTCCGCCGTCACCGCGAGGGCGTCCGGCCCCGCGTTCGTCATGATTCTGCTGACCACCTCCTGGGCCGGAATCCCCTCCTGGTAGGTCAGCTCTGCGGGAAGCGCCTTACGGATCGGGTCGGTGGCGGCTCGCCAGTGGGGGTTGCGCACGAAGGTCGCGCCCTTCCCGGGCTGCCAGGCTCCCTTGAGCTGGTACGGGCCGTTGGAGAAGACGGCCGTCGCCGGCCGGGCGCCACGGTCCAGGTCCTCCCGTACCGGCGCGAAGGCCGACAGGGCCGCCACCTGGTTGAAGTCAGGCACCGCCTTGGCAAGCTTGACAGTGATGGTCCTTCCAACGCAGGTGACGGCCTTGTCGAAGGCGGGCCCGCCGGTCCTGAGATACGGGCCGCCATACGTGCTGGAACCGTCCGTGTGGTGCGGCACGTCCAGAAGGTCCAAAGCGTAGGTCAGGCCCCCGGTGACCTGGGCGGTCGCGAAGGTGCGCGAGATGCCGTACTTGACGTCGGCGCAGGTGACTGGTCTGCCGTCCTGCCAGGTGGTGTCGTCGCGCAGTGTGAACGCCCACACCTTGCCTCCGGAGGTAACCCTGCCAGTGTCCGTGGCCAGGTCGGGAACCAGCGCTGGCGTACTGTCCGGCCGGGTCGCCGGCGCCCAGGCCGTCAGGGTCCGCTGGAATACCCGTCCGGCGAACGCCATGTCGGCGCCCACATTCAGTCTCTGCGGATCCCAGGTGACCACGGGGCCCTGCCGCAGGACGTACAACGTTCCGCCGCCCTTGGCCGGAACCAGCCTGGATGGCCCGGCCATGGTGGCGGCAGGCGCCGAACAGGAGGCGGAGAGCACGGCAAGGCAGAACACCAAGACGACAGCGGCGCTAGCTCTCATGGCGCGCATTGGTCATGTCTCCTCGGGTGGGTTGGCCGGTGTCAGGTGCGGCAGACCCCCGGAACCAGAGGCTTCGGGGGTCTGCGGGCTGTTCAGACCCCGATCAGGATCTGGCCGCCGT
>JBBRGH010000641.1:0-1949 GCA_038240915.1 Gemmatimonadales bacterium
CGCTCGGCGGCGGCGGCGGAGCCGCCGAACCCCTGCCGGACGAGGCCGCCGGCCGCAGCGACGGCGCTCACCGCGACCGCGGCCTGCAGGAAGCCGCGACGGTCGAAGGCGGCAGGCAGGTCGTCACCCTCGACGTGCGAAGGGAGGAGGTCGTGCACGAGCAGGCGGGGCTTTCCGTCCTCGACGGACTCGGTGGCCAGGCCGGTCGACGAGGTCGTGGGCCCAGGGGTGGTGGGTCGGGTGGAGGAAGCTGCGGACCCTTCGGCTCCAGTGGGTGCGGCGCCGGCTCGGGTCCCTTCTCGGGACCTCGAGCTCGGTGGAGCACGAAGGGTCCGCAGCAGCACGAGGAGCGCCACGGCACCGACGACCGTCAGCGCCAGCGCGGGAAGCAGCCGAAGGGCGGCGTTCGCGGTCGCGGCCCGGTCGGTGAGGGCGGCGAACACGGCCACCAGGCTCAGGACCAGGAAGGTGCCGAGGGCGAGACGGGGGCGTCGTACGCCGACCACGCCGGCCAGCATCGCGAGGACGGCGACCGTGACGATCACGCCGCCGATGAGGACGGGCTTGTCGTTCGACCCGAACGTCGAGATCGCGAACTCCTTGAGCGGACGCGGGGTGGCGTCCACGGCGCGGTTGCCCACGGCCAGGATCGGCGAGGTCACCCCGGTGAGGAGGGCGGTGATCGCCTCCGAGACGGCCACCGCCGCCGCTCCGGCGAGCAGGCCGGCGAGACCTCCCGCGAGCCACCGTCGACGGGAGGAGCCGGGGGGCTCGTCCGAGATCGAGGGCGCACGCGCTTTCGGCATGCCCCTGGTTCGGTGCGGCGCCTCGTCCGGATGGGTCTCCACGGTCTCCTGCCGGGCTGGAGGCGCACCTGTTGACTGGGTGGGTGACACTGTGGGTGTCCCTGTGGGGGATGGGTGTCCGGGGGAGGGGCTGTGATGCGAGGAGCGGGTGGCCTTTTGCGCGTGGGCGCGGCCCTTGTCTGCCTCAGCCTGCCCTTGGCGGGCTGTGCCCAGCAGCCTGACAAGATCCAGCGCTCCTCCGCCCAGGGATCCGCCGGTCCCTCCGCCACGCCGTCCGCCGGCTCCTCGGCGGTCAAGGGTCCGAGCAGCAGCGTCGACGCGAGCTACGCGGTCTCCTCACCGGGCAAGCTGCGCCGGTCGCTGCTCACCCGCGACCTTCTGATCACGAGCAGCAAGACGATCCCCGAGTCCGTCCGCCGACGGGTCAGCGCGACCAGGGGGGTGCACTACGCGCTCGCGATCTCGTTCTCCGCCCTGTCGGTGAACGGCCGGACGCTGACCATCGCGGGTGCCGACCCCGGCGACTTCCGGCGGTTCACGCCGTACCAGTCGGCCGACGCGGACGCGGTGTGGTCTCGGGTCGCCGGCGGGGAGATCGCCGTCGAGCCCTCGCTCCCCCACCGTCTCGAGGACAAGAAGGGCTACCTCCGGCTCGGTTCCTCCGACGATGCGCCGGACGTGCACATCGGCGCCTACGCCCCCCTGGTGAAGCAGATCTCCGCGGTGGTGAACCGCAAGCGGGCCAAGCAGATCGGGATGCCCCTCAACAACGCCCTGCTGATCTCCACCGGTGAGCTGACACCGTCCCGGGTGACCGGGCGGCTCGAGAAGGTCCTGGCGCCGGGCATCGCCATGCAGACCCTGGCCACCGAGTTCACCTCTACCCGGCAGACCGCGGTGCTGTCCGGCACCTCGGTCTCGAGCGCGGTCGGCACCTTCAACTACACCCCGAACGCCAACGGCACGGTGACCCCCGAGAGCAGCTGGGTCAACACCTACATCCGTCGCGAGACGATGCCGGTCATCGGCCCCGTCACCGGCAACAAGGGCATGCTCCCGCAGCTGAGGGCGGCCCTCGACGAGGTCGTGCAGCGCGGGTTGACGAGCAAGATCCACCCCAGTGAGTACGGCGGCTGCTACGTG
>JBBRGH010000642.1:0-1944 GCA_038240915.1 Gemmatimonadales bacterium
TCGGCCGCCCTGCCGATCGGGAGGGCCGGGAAGCCGGATCTCGCCGCCGCGCCTCGGGGCGCGCTCCTCGCGGTCCTGCAGCTCGGGACCGCGGTGCTCGTGATCCTGCCGGTGCTCGCGTTGACGCAGCCCTTCCTGCCCCGCGTCCCGACCGCGGCGCTCCTCGGGGCGGCGGTGCTCTTCCTCGGGCTCTCGTTCCGGCGCAGCGCGAGAGACCTGCAAGGTCACGCGCGCGCGGGCGCCCTCGTCATGGTGGACGTGCTCGCGCGCACCGCCGCCGGCCCACGCCGCGACCCTCGGGTGGACGCGCTCGCGGCCTTCCGCGCGATGTTCCCGGGCCTGGGCGAGCCCGTCGCCGTGCGCCTCGACCCGCGCAGCCCGGCAGTCGGGCGGACGCTGTCGGAGCTCGGCGTTCGCGGCAAGACCGGCGCGACGGTCCTCGCCATCGCGAGGGAGGAGGAGCCGGTCATGATCCCGGCCGCGAGCGAGAGGTTGCGCGCCGGGGACCTCCTCGCGCTCGCCGGCACGCACGAGGCCGTGGAGGCCGCGCGCGAGCTGCTCGGGTCCGAGGCCGCCGACCCCTCGTCCTGAGAGCCGGGCGCGTGGTCGGCGCCTTTGCTGCATTGCGCCAACCAATTCGGTTGAACCCACGAAGGATCGCTTACGCCCCCCCTCGAGATTGTCGAAGCCTGCCAGGCCCCGCATGCATCCCGCTCACGTTGAAGCAGGGAGAGGTGACATGCGCAATCGAGGATCGAAGTACGTCGCGATGGGGCTGGGTTTGGCGGCGATCGTCGGTCTCACGGCGGTCCGCACGACGCAGGCCGGCGAAGACGAGGGAGGAGGAGGGCCTCGCGACGAAGGCCGGGCCGGCGACCGGCGGGATGGGGACGAGGGCAGGGGCCAGGAGCGAGGTGAGCTGGATTGGAGGGCCGTGCAGGGCTTCCGCATCAGCCCGGTGAAGCTCGACCTGCACCACCTCAGCCGCAGCCAGGTTGGGCTCGGCAGCTACCTCGTGAACGCGGTCGCGTCCTGCAGCGACTGCCACACCTGGCCGAACTACGCTCCTGGCGGCAACCCGTACCTGGGACAGCCCATCCGCATCAACACCGACCACTACCTGGCCGGAGGCAGGCCCTTCGGCCCCGGCCTCGTGTCTCCGAACATCACGCCCGATGCTGCGGGGCGCCCGGCCGGGCTCTCCTGGCACGAGTTCAAGGCCGCTCTGCGGACCGGGCACGATCCCGACGGCAGCGGGCGGCTGCTCCAGGTGATGCCGTGGCCGCTCTTGTCGAACATGCTCGACGGCGATCTGAAGGCCCTGTACGCGTATCTGTCGGCGATCCCCCACGCCGAGCCGGCGCCGCCTCCTCCCGCAGCACCCTAGGGAGCGGCTCGGCACCGCGCATGTCGCTGGCCTGGGGCTCGTCCTCGCCGCGATCGCTCCCCGGCGGCGTGGGGATGACCCCGTGCGGCGACGCAGCCGTCGGCACAGGCTACGGCTGGGACACCGGTAGCGGAGTGGTGCTCGCGCAACGACCGTGCTGGGAGCGGAACCCGATGAACGTGCGGCGAGGGTGACGGCCACCCTCGCCGCGGTTCCCGGCTACTTGCCCGCGCTGTCGGCCTCTCGCGGCGTCGAGCCGGTCGAACCGCTCGCCTCGTCATGGCCTTACATGCCGAGGCGCGGGGACGAGCCGACCGAGGTGCGGGTCTCCATCACGGTGAGCCCTGCCGGTGGCGGAGGTCATCACGCGAGCGGCGGAGCACGTCCACGCGAGCGAGCCGATGTTCATCATCGGCGCGACGCTCGCCCACGTCGGGCGGCTCAAGGCGTGCTTCAAGGCGATCCACGCCGACACGCCCGAGGAGGCGCGCGCGATCACGGCTGCGCTCGAGAACATCCGGCTTCCGCCGAGGTACCAGTATCCACGGCGCGCGAAG
>JBBRGH010000643.1:0-1943 GCA_038240915.1 Gemmatimonadales bacterium
GGCCGTCGAGCTCGACCTGGCGGACCGGATGCACTTTGCCGGCGCCGTGAAGGGGGCCGAGGTGGATCGACTCTACCAGGCGGCCGACGTCTGTGTCATGCCCTCGATCAGCGAGCCGCTCGGCCTGGTGGCGCTCGAGAGCCTCCGGAACGGCACCCCATGCATCATCCCCAAGACCGCCGGTGTGGCCGAAGTACTTCGCCACGCCATGCGGGTGGATTTCTGGGATGTGGACGACATGGCGGACAAAGTGATCGGCGTGCTCCGGCATCCGCCGCTGTGGGAAGAACTGAGCGACGGCGGTCTGGCGGAGGTCAGCGATCCCCGGCTCGGGCTGGACGAGGCCGCGCGGCGGACCGGGGATGCGTACGCGAAGGCGCTGGCCGCGGCCGGCGAAGGCAACCGGCAATCGGCCTGAGTGGTCCGGAGCCCCCATCATCTCGGAGCTTCCCATGCCCGACATCTGCTTCTACTTCCAGGTCCATCAGCCCTACCGCCTGCGCCACTACCGCGTGTTCGACATCGGGACCGGCACCGGCTATTTCGACGACGAGGCCAACCGGAGCATTCTTCGCCGCGTGGCCGACAAGTGCTACATTCCCGCCAACCGGTTGCTGGCCGAGGCGATCCGCGGCTCCCATGGCCGGTTCCGGGTCGCCATGAGTCTGAGCGGCGTCCTGACTGGGCGAAACATTCTACCACAGCCTGAGCGCCCTCCGGGACCCGGAGGAGTTCCGGGCCCAGGTCTCGCTGCACGGGGCGACGTTGGAGCGGCATTTCGGCCGCCGGCCGACCGTCTTCCGCAATACCGAGCTCATCTACAACGACGCGATCGCGCCGCTGGTGTCCCAGCTCGGCTTCGACGCGATGCTGGTCGAGGGCGCCGACCACGTGCTCGGGTGGAGCTCCCCGAACTACGTCTACGCGTCCGCCTGAGCGCCGGCGCTCAGGCTGCTGGCGCGGAACTACCGGATCACCGACGATGTCGGCTTCCGGTTCTCGAACCGTGACTGGGACGGCTGGCCGCTGACGGCCGACCGCTGGGCCGGGTGGATCACGGAGAGCGCGGGGGAGAGCGTCCACGTGTTCATGGACTACGAGACGTTCGGCGAGCACCAGTGGTCCGAGACCGGGATCTTAGATTTCCTGGCCCGTCTCCCTGAAGCGCTGGCGCGCCGCCACATCGCCTGCATGCACCCTTCGACGCTGGCGCTCCGGCAGCCCGCCGGCACCCTCAGCTTTCCGACAGCCACCTCCTGGGCCGATCTCGAGCGGGACACCAGCGCGTGGCTCGGCAACCGGATGCAGCAGGCGGCGTTCGACCGGCTCTACCGGCTGGGGCGCGACGTCAAGGCGCTCGGCGATCCGTGGAAGCTGGAGGCCTGGCGCCGCCTCACCACGAGCGACCACTGCTATTACATGTGCAACCAAGTGGTTCGCGGACGGCGACGTGCACAAGTACTTCAACCCCCACGAATCGCCGTACGACGCTTTCGTCGCGTTCATGAACGTGCTGACGGACCTCGAGCGGAGCTGTGCCGATGGGCGCGCCCGCGGGCCGTGGATGGTCGCCGGCGAGATGGCGGTGGCGGGCTAGGCGGGGCCGGGCAGGGCCGGCCAGGGCCACGCCCGAGGCTTTCGCCGGTGCTGGGGAGGATGATATCCTGTGGGGTTGCGTCCTCAGGATCCCATTCTTCAAGGCGGCCCCATGTTCAAAGAATTCAAAGCGTTCGCGATGCGCGGGAACGTGCTGGATCTGGCGGTCGGCATCATCATCGGGGCGGCATTCGGCGCGATCGTGAAGTCGCTGGTCGATGACGTCATCATGCCGCCGGTGGGCCTGGCGCTCGGCAACGTGGACTTCTCCAATCTCTTCGTCGTCCTCAAGGAGGGCGCGAAGGCCGCCGCACCCTACACCACGCTGGCCGACGCCAAGGCCGCCG
>JBBRGH010000644.1:0-1937 GCA_038240915.1 Gemmatimonadales bacterium
CGCGCGGCTGACCGGCGGCACCGGGCGCCGGGCGGCGGCGGAGGCCGCCGCCGCGTGTGACAAATTAGACATGAGTCGGACGACACAATGTGATGGCCGCGCCCGTGGCTAAGCCCTATCCTCGAATAATCATGACTTCAGCATCGAGCAAGGATCCGGCAGCGGCAGCTGTTGCGGACTCTCCAGAGAGCAACAGCGCCAGCAGCCAGACCGCCAGCCGGATGGGGTCCCGTCCCATCGGTGTGTTTGATTCCGGCGTCGGCGGACTCACCGTGGCCCGGTCCATCATCGACCAGCTGCCCAACGAATCCATCCTCTACGTCGGGGACACCGCCAACGGCCCCTACGGTCCGCTCCCGATCGCCGAGGTCCGGGCCAACGCCCTGGGCGTGATGGATGAGCTGGTGGACTCCGGCGTGAAGCTGCTGACCATCGCGTGCAACTCCGCGTCCGCCGCCGTGCTGCGCGATGCCCGCGAGCGCTACACCGCCCGCTACGGGATCCCCGTCATCGAAGTGATCCAGCCGGCCGTGCGCCGCGCCGTCGCAGCCACCCGCAGCGGCCGGGTCGGTGTCATCGGCACCTCCGCCACCATCGGCTCCCGTGCCTACGAGGATACGTTCGCCGCCGCCCCGGACCTGCACATCACCTCCGTGGCCTGCCCCGCGTTCGTGTCCTACGTCGAAGCCGGCATCACTACCGGGCCGGAACTCCTCGCCGTCGCCCGCGACTACCTGGCCCCGCTCACAGCCGCCGGCGTGGACACCGTGGTGCTGGGCTGTACGCACTATCCGCTGCTCACCGGCGTCATCTCTTTCGTGTTGGGGGAGGATGTCACCCTGGTCTCCAGCGCGGAGGAGACGGCCAAGGACGTCTACCGGGCGCTGGCCTCCCGCGGGCTGGAACGCACCGACGCCAGTGCCCCGACGCATAATTTCATCGCCACCGGCGACGCCGCACAGTTCGAGCATCTCGCCCGCCGCTTCCTCGGCCCCGAGGTCCTCAGCGTCCGGCACGTCGACCACGTCGCGGCCCAGTACCCCACGGGCAGCCTGACCAGGATCACACCGGAAATGATCGCCGCCGCGCAGGCCGGCGCGGGCCGTCCCCGGATCTCCAACTTCGTTGGAGGACCCGCCCTGTGAAGCTGACCATCGTGGGCTGCACCGGATCCTTTCCGGGGCCGGGCTCACCGGCGTCGTGTTACCTGCTGACAGCCAACGACGGCGAACGGAACTGGAAGATCGTCCTGGACCTCGGCAGCGGGGCACTCGGCGCCATCCAGCGCTACACGGACCTGGAGGACATTGACGCGATCTTCCTCACCCACCTGCACCCGGACCACTGCATGGACCTGTGCGGGCTCCACGTCGCGGTGCGCTGGAAGCCGGGCGGCTGGGGGCGCGGCAGGATCCCGGTCTGGGGGCCGGCCGCCACTGCGGGCCGGATGGCCACGGCCTACGGCCTGGAACTGGACCCCGGGATGCACGAGGAATTCGACTTCAGCAACTGGTCCGAGCGCAAGCCGGTGGCCATGGGCCCGTTCACCGTCACCCCGTACGCCGTCAACCACCCGGTCGAGGAGGCCTACGCGCTCCGCGTGGAGGTCACCGAACCGGACAAGTACGGCAACCCCGTCACCCGGGTGCTCAGTTACTCGGGGGACACCGACTCCTGCAGCGGGCTCGAGGACGCTGCCCGCGACGCCGATCTGTTCCTCTGCGAGGCGGCCTTCGAGGAAGGCCGCGACGACGGCATCAAGGACGTGCACCTGACCGGCAAGCGGGCCGGGGAGGCCGCCGTCGCTGCCGGCGCCCGGCGGCTGCTGCTGACCCACATCCCGGTCTGGACGTCCCCGACAACCGTTATGGCGGAAGCCAAGGGCGTCTTCGGCCAGCACGTGGCCGTGGCCGTCGCAGGAGTGCACTACACGATCT
>JBBRGH010000645.1:0-1931 GCA_038240915.1 Gemmatimonadales bacterium
GCGGCCGCAGACGGGTCCGAATGTCCAGGGGATGACCAGCGGCGTGACTTTGTCGGGCGGGATGAAGTTCAGGGTGCTGGCGATGGGCTGGCAGTCGCCCTCGGCCGGTTCGCCCGCGGCCTCGTGCGGAATCCGTGACCACGAGATCTCCGCCCTGCCCGACGCGCCGGGCGCCAGGGTCACGAGCGCGGGCGCCGTTCCCAGCACTCGGGCCCCCGACGACGGCACGGTCTGGCCATCGCTGCGGCTCAGCGATATCCCGCCGTACCCCCGCAGGCTGCAGGTACCGGCGCTCGTGTTGCGCACGACCACCGTGGCCCCCTCCGATCCGGCGGCGCCGTTGCCCCGCACGAGCGAGCCGGTGAGTTGCCCGGCCTGGCACGGGCCGGTGGAGGAGCCGGGGGAGGACCCGGCGCGGGTCGGGCCGGCGGGGGGCGGGGTGGTCGTGGGTGCGTCCGCCGGGGTGGGGGGGCGCGCGCTCAGAGGGGCAGCGGACCCGGTCGGGCCGGCACTGCCTTCGAACGAGCACGCGGAGAGGGCGAGGAGCAGCAGTACGAGCGAGGCTGCGCGGTGGCGAACAGGGCTGGACATGGTTTCAGCCTAGGGCGGCGACGCAGTGGTCCGGGTACGTGGTGGGTCGCGGCTGCGCCAGAGCCCATGATGGGGTGTGCCCACGATCCTGCTGGTCGACGACGAGACCGCCATCACCGACAACCTGACTCCTTTGCTGACCCGTGCCGGGTTCGAGGTCGTGGTGGCCCACGACGGGCAGCAGGCGCTCGCGCGGGTGCAGGCGAACTCCCCGGACCTGGTGGTGCTCGACGTCATGATGCCGGTGCTTGACGGGCGTGCGGTGCTCCGGCAGATGCGGCGCGAGCGCCGTGAGACGCCGGTCATCTTGTTGACCCAGGTCGGGGAGTCCAACGAGCGGACGATGGCCCTGGAGGAAGGCGCAGACGACTACATCAACAAGCCGTTCGACCCCGCAGAGCTGGTCGCGCGGATCCGCGCCGTCCTGCGGCGCGGTGCGACGGCGGGTGGGAACCTCGGGCAGCCCCAACGGTTGCGAAGCGGCTCGGTCGTGTTGGACCGGGTCTCGCAACGGGTGTTTCGAGATGACCGCGAGGTCGTCCTGACCCCACGGGCGACCGCGCTGCTCGCCTACTTCATGACACACCCGGAGGAAGTCATGACGCGTGAGCGGCTGCTCGAGGCGGTCTGGGGGTGGACCTATCAGACGAGCATGCGGTCTGTGGACACGCGCGTGGCCGAGCTGCGGCGCGCGCTGGAGGAGGACTCGGTTAACCCCACCTTGATCTCAACGGTGGTGGGCGTGGGTTATCGGTTCTCCGGCCGCGTCTCGGGCGCTTGAGGTGCGTGGCTGGTTCGGCAGGTCCGCTGCGCACTGGCGTTGGCTGCTGCCGTTGCTACCCCTGGTCCTGGCAGCCGCCGGCGCGTGGGCCTGGCGCACTCGTGGAGCTGGTGGCGGGGGCCGGATCACGATGGGGCTCAGCGCGTTCCCCGGAGACTGGTTGCTGGCGGCCGGGGTCCTGACGGCTGCCGGAACGCTGATCTGCCTGATGGCGAGTGCCCGGGCGGGCGTCGTCCGACGGCGGGCCGTGGACCAGGCCAGCAGGCAGGCCGCCTCGGATCGGCAGCGGCTGATGGGTCGCCTCGACCACGAGCTGAAGAATCCGCTCACCGCGATCCGGCTCGCGCTGGCGAATGTCACCGCGGATGACCCGCGCCCGGACCAGCGGGCCGGCCTGGTCAGCATCGAGGAGCAGGTCCTGCGCCTGAGCAGGCTTACGGCCGACCTGCGCAAGATTGCCGACGTGGAGACCTCCCGCCTCGAGCGGAGCCCTGTCGATCTGACCGTCCTGCTCCAGGAAGCAGTCGAGATCGTGGGCGAGCAACCGCGCGCCCAGGGC
>JBBRGH010000646.1:0-1927 GCA_038240915.1 Gemmatimonadales bacterium
TCGTCGCGTGAGGTCACGACGACGCCGGCGACCGTGTCGCTGTGGCCGGCGAGATACTTGGTCGCCGAGTGGAAGACCACGTCCGCGCCCAGCTCCAGTGGCCGCTGGAGTGCTGGTGAGGCGAACGTGTTGTCCACCACCACCACCGGCGGGGCGCCCCGCGCGCCGACGTGGCCGTGCGCCGTGCGCGCCACCGCAGCGATGTCGGTGATCATCAGGAGCGGGTTCGACGGGGTTTCGAACCAGACCAGCCGGGTCCGGTCGTCGAGCGCCGCCGCCAGCCTGCCGGAGTCGCCGGGCCGCCCGGGCTCGCGGGGCTCGCCGACCCGCTCGTCACCCGCGGTCCTGCCGGGGTCGCCGGCCTCGCCCGCTGGCACCGCGTCGTCTTCCGCCAGGTCCACGTAGCGGGCCAGGACGCCGTGCGGTCGGGCCACGTGCTCGAAGAAGCGATACGTGCCGCCGTAGACGTCGTTGCCCACCACCAGGCCCTCGCCGGGCAGCGCCAGCTCGGCAAGCGCCGCGGTGGCCGCCGACCCGGACGCGAAGGCGATCCCGTGGGCCGCACCCTCGAGATCCGCGACGGCGCGCTCGAGCCGCTCGCGGGTCGGGTTCTGGGTCCGCGCGTACTCGTAGCCGCCGCGCGGCCTGCCAACCCCGTCCTGGGCATAGGTCGACGTCTGGTAGATCGGCGGGCTCACCGCGCCGGTCAGCGCGTCGGGCTCGGCGCCCGCATGAACGGCTCGCGTCGCGAAGGCGTCGCGAGCGTGCTCGTCGGGCACGCCGTCAGCCCCCCAGCCGCGGGTGGTGGCTCAGGTATTCGAGCACGTCGAGCTTGGTGACGAGGCCAACCGGTCGCTCGCCGCGGACCGCGAGCACCGCGGGGATGCCCCGCGCCAGGAGCGCGAATGCCTCGTCCAGCGGGGCGGCCTCCTGGACCACCGGCAGCGGCGGATCCATCACCTCGCCCACCGTGCGCTCCACCACGGCCGGATCGCGGTACGCCCGCTCCAGGAGGCCCTTCTCGGAGATCGAGCCGACGATCCCGGCCAGCTCGCTGCCCTCGCCCGCCTCGGAAACCGGCATCTGGCTGATCCCGTAGTCCTCGAGCCGCCGGATCGCCGCGCCCACCTTCTCCGTGGTCCGGGCCAGGACGAGGTCCGGGATCTGCTCGCCGTGGTGGCGATCCTCGAGCACCTCTCGAACCCGGACCACCGAGCCGGCCGACGCGAGCAGCCCGTTGGCCCGCATCCACTCGTCGTTGTAGAGCTTCGAAAGATAGTTTCGGCCGCCGTCGGGAAGGATCACGACCATCACCGCGCCCGGTCCCTGGCCGGCCTCGGTGAGCTCGCGCGCGACCTGGAGGGTAGCCAGCATCGCCGTCCCGCACGACTCGCCGGCCAGGATCCCCTCCTCGCGGGTGATCCGGCGGGCCATCGCGAAGGCGTCGCGATCGGAGACCCGGACCCAGCGATCCACCAGCTCGGGATCGACCGTGCCCGGGATGAAGTCCTCGCCCACGCCCTCGGTGAGATAGGGCCGTGCGACGTCACCGGACAGGATGCTGCCCTCCGGGTCGGCCCCAACGACCACGAGATCCGGCTGCTGGGAGCGCAGGTAGCGCGCGGCGCCGGTCAGCGTGCCGCCGGTCCCAACGGACGCGACCAGGTGGGTCAGACGGCCGGCAGTCTGCCGCCAGATCTCCGGCCCGGTCGTTGCCTCGTGGGCGGCCGGGTTCTCGACGTTCCAGTACTGGTCCGGCTTGTAGGCGCCGGGGATGTCGCGGGCCAGCCGCGCCGCCACCGAGTAGTAGCTCTCGGGCGACTCCGGCGGGACGTTGGTCGGGCAGAGGACGACCTCGGCCCCGTAGGCGCGCAGGAGCTGCTGCTTCTCTGCGGACTGCTTGTCCGCCATCACGAAGATGCACCGA
>JBBRGH010000647.1:0-1924 GCA_038240915.1 Gemmatimonadales bacterium
TGCCGGCGGCGGTTTCGATCACCAGGGGATTGTCGCCTTCGACGGTGCAGTTGGGCGCCAGCCCGATGAGCTGCAGGCGATGGGGACCGGGTTCCAGATCGGGAATGATGAGCGACCCGTTCACGCCGATGGGGAGCTCCACGCCGCGGTCGACGCGAACGGCATAGCCGTCGGGGTCCGGCAGAAGTCCGCTGGTCGACGTCGTCACGGTGACCGCACCGACCGGGATGGGGCAGGTGACCTCGAAGTCCACGTCGGCTTGGCCGCCTATCGGGACGGTGACCGTCCGCGGATTGTCGCCCGCGAGGCCGCACTGGGCAGGGACCCCGGACAGTTGAACGACGTGGCCGCCGGAGGGCAGCGCGGTCAGGGTGAGCGCGCCATTCAGCGGGAGCGCCTGGGCGTCGCCGCCGTCCACACTCACGGCGTACTGCTCCAATCCGGACGGCGGAGCCTGCGTGGCCGCTCGGATCACCAGGTCACCGGTCTCGGGGGCTGTCAGGTCCTCGCCCCCGCAGGCCGCCAGGATCAACGAAACAGCCCAGGTCATGACGGCCCGGGCTGGAAAGCAGCAGAAAGACTGTGGGGACCGCATACGACCGACCCTTCGAATCTTGCTGAGCGAGCGAGATGGCTTGGCTACCACTCGACCCTAGCAGAACCCGGATTTGGTGTCAAGCAGCGACGCCACTAGCGCGATGTGAGCTCGCGGGCGTAAGATCTCCGGCCCCTTCAGGCGGCCGGCGACTCGGGGTCGCGGCGCCGCCTCCGGTGTTTTTCCCCTCCTCGTGGGGAGGGCTCTTGGCCGTTGACCTGGCCCCGGAGCCTTCATGCCCACGAAAGTGCCCGACATCGAACCAGTCGCCCTCCAGCCCTGGGCCAAGCCGTTCGACGGCCCGGAATGGATCTTCGAGCCGAAATACGATGGCTTCCGCGGCCTGCTCTACGCCTCGTCCACCGGCTGTGAGATCCGGACCCGGCGGGTGCATCGGGCCGAGCGGTTCGCCGAGCTGCGCCAACGTGTCGCCCAGGTGCTCAATGGGCGCCAAGCGGTGCTCGACGGCGAAGTCGTCGCGCTCGACGGCCAGGGAAAGCCGGTCTTTCGCGACCTGCTCAAGGGGCGCGGATACTGGGCGTTCGCGGCCGCGGACGTGGTGTGGCTCGACGGGCAGGACCTGCGCGAGCTCCCGCTGGCCGTGCGCAAGCGGCGGCTGGCCGAGCTGCTCCCGATGGACACGGGCCCGCTCTACAAGATCTTCACGCTCGAGGAGCACGGCCGGGCGCTCTTCGAGGCGGCCCGGCGGATGGACCTCGAAGGCGTGGTGGCCAAGCGGGCCACGGACGCCTACGGAGCCGAGACGCTCTGGTATGTGATCCGGAATCCGGCCTACCGTCAGGGCGACGCGGGCAGCACGCTGCCCGAGCGGCGGCGGACGGCGCGAAGGGACGCGGCATCCTCCCCGGCGCGCTAGCTCCCGATCGCCGAACCATCGCCCATCCCGCAGTTCGCCTTCATCCCCTGGCGACCCCCTTCGGCGCGCCCGATGGCTGCGCGGGATGCAGGCCGCGGTGCATGCTGGCGTCGGAATGGAGCACTTCACCCGTTTCGAGCACCTGCTTCAGCCGGCGCAGGTCGCCCGCGACCTGCTGGCCGGGCTCCTCGCCGAACAGCTTCGCGATCAGCGCCCCCAGCTTTCCGCCGGGCGGATCGTAGCGAAGCTCCACGTGGATCTCGGTGCCCCGACCTCCCGGCGCGGCAGCGAACCGCACGGTGCCCCAGTTGGGCACGTCCGCGTCGGTGCCGGACCGCCAGGAGATCAGCTCGTTCTGCCGGTCCTCGGTGATCTCGGCGTCCCATTCGAC
Source organism: Gemmatimonadales bacterium (assembly GCA_038240915.1). Lineage (GTDB taxonomy): Bacteria > Gemmatimonadota > Gemmatimonadetes > Gemmatimonadales > GWC2-71-9 > CAVVWJ01. Next base: position 1,864 of record JBBRGH010000647.1, read on the forward strand.
CGAGCTGCCGGCCGGAGCCCCGGCCGTCCCGCGCGAGCGCCGGTCGTCGAGCACTTGCACG
>JBBRGH010000648.1:0-1919 GCA_038240915.1 Gemmatimonadales bacterium
AGCTGGGTACGATGATCGCTCGACTGCGGGATCGTTCCACCGCATTCGCCCGTCTTTCGCTCGGCGACCGGATCGCGCTCGCGCGCGGCATGCAGGCCGGGTTTCTCCGGGTCGCCAAGGACAGCGTCGCGGCAGCCTGCGCCGCCAAGGGGATCAGGCCGGGCACACCGCAGGAAGGGGAGGAATGGGCGACCGGCCCTTGGTGCGTGGTTCGCCAGCTCCGACTCGTGATCGAGTCGCTGGATGCCATCGAGCGCACCGGCACCACACCGGTCGGTCCGCTCGGCCGTACCGCCGATGGCCGGCTCACTGTCCGCGTGTTCCCGGCCGGCAGGGTGGACGCGGTCCTGTTCTCGGGCATCACCGCGGAGGTCCATCTCGAGACCGGCTGGGAAGAGGGGCGGCTGCACGACGCGCGGGCCGGCTTCTACCGGCGTCCGCATCACGACGGGAGGGTGGCGCTGGTGCTCGGTGCCGGGAACCTCGCCGGCATCGCACCCATGGACGTGGTCACCAAGATGTTCAACGAGGGCATGGTCTGCCTGCTGAAGTTGAATCCCGTGAACGATTACCTGGGCCCTTTCATCGAGGACGCCTTCGGCGAAGTGGTACGCCGGGGCTTCCTCGCGGTGGCCTACGGTGGCGCGGAAGAGGGCGCGTACCTGGCGCATCACGAGGACATTCAGGAGGTCCATCTCACCGGGTCGGAAGCGACCTACGAGGCACTGGTGTGGGGACCTCCCGGGCCCGAGCGCGAGTCGCGCAAGGCGCGCCATGCCCCGCTGCTGCACAAGCCGGTGACCGCGGAGCTGGGGAACGTCTCCCCGGTTCTCATCGTGCCCGGCCCCTACACCGATCGAGAGCTCGCGTTCCAGGCCGAGTCGATCGCTGGATCGATCACCCACAACGCTTCCTTCAACTGCAACGCGGGCAAGGTATTGATCAGTCCGACGGGGTGGTCCTCACGGCAGGCGCTGCTCGAGGCACTGGAACGGTCCTTGGCCGGGGCCCCGCTGCGCAACGCCTACTATCCTGGCGCGGAGCAGCGCTGGGCGGCGCTCACCCAGGGCCGGAGCCATCTCAAGGTCATCGGACAAGCCGAGCCCGGCCAGCTGCCGTGGAGCCTGGTGACGGGCGTGGATGCGGGGAGCCCCGCCGAGTCGGCGTTCGGCGCCGAACCGTTCTGCCCGGTGTTTCTGGAGACGGCGGTCGGCTCGAGCGATCCGATCGACTATCTCGACCGGGCCGTCGAGTTCGCCAACAACCGCCTCTGGGGGAATCTCTCCGCAACGATCGTGGTCCATCCGAAGACCATGAAGGACCCGGGCCTGTCCGCGGCCGTGGAGCAGGCGATCGCCCGGATGAAGTTCGGCGCCGTCGCGGTGAACTCGTGGTCCGGGTTCGTCTTCGTGTATGGGAGCCCGCCGTGGGGAGCGCACCCGAGCTCCACCCCGACGGACATCCAGAGTGGGACCGGCTGGGTGCACAATACCTCGATGCTGGAGGGTGTCGAGAAGGTCGTACTGCGCCACCCGCTCACGATCGTGCCCAAGCCGGCGTCGTTTCCGAGCCACCGCACCGCGCATACGCTGCAGCGGCGGATCACCTGGCTCGACGAGCGCGCGAGCTGGAAACGGGTGCCGGGAGTGATCGCGGCGGCGATGCGAGGGTGAAGGGGTCACGGGCGGTCCGGGGGCCATCGGCAGGCATGGGCCGATCCCCTGGCCGACCCGCGCAACTACCAGCGCGTGCGGTGGGTGATGAAAGGGGGAGCGTTGATCCCTCGGCCCAGGTGACTGCCGCAGGAGCGGCCTTCGACCTATCCAGCGAGGGCTAGCCTCCGGCCGGCGCCGCCACCACCCGAGGCTGGTACTCGGGCGCGTTGTCCGCGTACCCCCACATGAACGGCGGCTCGCCGC
>JBBRGH010000649.1:0-1917 GCA_038240915.1 Gemmatimonadales bacterium
AACGCGAACCCGTCCACGATGGCCGCCCTCGTCGGAGGGGGGCTGATGGCCGCCGGCAAGGCGATCGGCGACGCCGTCTCGGTGGATCGCGCAGGCGCGGTCACCATCGCGCGCGCCCTGGCCGACAGCATCGCCACCCGCGGCAAGTCGGCAGTCGGGGACAAGACGATCCTCGACGCGATCGTTCCGTCGATCGAATCGCTCGAGGCGGCGGCGGCCGAGACGACCGATGCGGCGATCCTGGACGGAATGATCGCCGCGGCCCGCCACGGGGTGGCGGCGACCACCGGGCTGCAGAACCGGCGTGGCCGCGCCGCCTGGCTGGGTGAGCGCAGCGCCGGTCACCCTGATCAGGGCGCGACGGCCTATCTCCATTTTCTGGAGGCCCTCGCGACCGCGCGGGCAACCCCTGACGACCAGCCGATCGGAGCGTGACACGATCATGAAAGCCGCCATCCTCGAGTCCTGCGGTCCCATCGAGCAGCGCCCGCTTCGGCTGGTCGACATCCCACGGCCGCGACCTGGCCGCGGCCAGGTGTTGCTGAGGGTTGGGGCGTGCGGCGTCTGCCGCTCGAACCTGCACATGATCGAGGGCGACTGGCCGGGCGTCCCGTCGAAGTTCCCGATCATCCCGGGTCACGAGGTCGTCGGCCAGATCGAGGAGCTCGGCGAGGGCGTCGAAGGGCTCCCGATCGGGGCGCGCGCAGGCGTCCAGCCGTTGTTCTCGACCTGCGGCAGGTGCGAGTTCTGCCTTGGCGGGCGCGATCACCTCTGCCAGTCGAAGGAGATCACCGGCGAGACCGTCGACGGCGGGTTTGCGGAGTATATGGTCGCCGACGCCCGACACACGCACCTGCTGCCCGACTCGCTCGACGACGTCGCCGCCGCCTCGCTGTTCTGCCCCGGGATCACGGCCTTCGGGGCGGTCGCGAAGGCGGGCCTCACGCCTTCGAGGAGTGCCGCGGTCTTCGGGATCGGCGGTGTGGGCCACCTCGTCCTCCAGATGGCGCTCCTGAGCGGAGGGCCGGTGACCGCGGTGACCCGGGGCGAGGCGCACCGCGGCGTCGCCGCGGAGCTCGGGGCCACGCATGTCGTCGACTCGTCGCGCGAGGATCCCGGCGAGGTGCTGGCGAGCGCCGGCGGGGTTGACGCGGCATTCGTGTTCGGCCCGTCAAACGAGCTGGTCCGGCAGGCGATCCAGGCCACGAAGCCAGGCGGGATCATCATCACCGGCGTGAACATCGACCCGGGTCGGTTCCCGTTCGCCACGGAGAAGACCCTGATCGGGTCGCTGCTCGGGACGCGCCGGCAGATGCAGCAGGTGATCGACCTGGCCGCCGCGGGCCGCATCCACGTGGTGCACGAGCGCCAGCCCCTCGAGGCGGCGAACGAGACACTGGCCAGGCTCAAGCGAGGCGAGATCCGCGCCCGCGCGATCCTGGTGCCATAGCGGGGCACGGCGCCGGAGCGACGGCCCCACTTCGATCCCGGCGGGGCGGCGGGTCGGGCAGCCCAAGGTTGCGGTTGGGCTGGCACCTCGAGGGGAGGTTGCGCCCTGCCCCAGGTGACCATCGGCTCGAGCGTGCCGGCGTCAATCACCAGCGACCGGTCGAACGCCGCGCCATCGTCCGAGGGGAGCCGCCCGCCAGCGCGCGACGGCCTGGTCCCACGCGGCGCCCTCGGGGCGTGCCGGCGGCCATACAGGGGCCTGGCCGGTGGTCGCGACGCCGAAAGGTTGCGGTTCGGTGGTTGCGTTGCCAGGCATCATGCCGCTAGACTGCGCGGACCCACCGCATGGTGGACAACGGGAGTCTGGTCGCTTGGGCTTCTTCGAGAACCGGGACCGCCGCGCCATCGCCGTCGTCGTGACGACGGACGGCCGCCGCGTGACCGTGCCCATCAACGTCCATGGGCTCC
>JBBRGH010000650.1:0-1911 GCA_038240915.1 Gemmatimonadales bacterium
CGGCCGCCGTCGATCAGCCGGTAGTCCCAGTAGTCGCCGCGGGTGATGAATCGAAAGTCGAAGGGCTCGCTGGAGGCGATGGCGAAGAGGTAGCCCACGCCTGGGTCATCATCCACCAGGAATGAGCGGCCGCCCCGGGTCCCGGTCACCTCAAACTCGCGCTCGTCCTCGACGAAGCTCTCGGTCCACGGCTCCCGGGGGAACAGCACCCGGATCCGGCCGTCGGTATCGACCCGGAACAGCGCCACGTGCGCGGGCTCGCCCACGCTGAGGTAGACGCGCGCGCCCTCGCCGCGAACGTAGGGGTCGTCCCGGTCGGTCCACACTGCCACCCGTCCCCCGAGCCGCTCGGAGGCATGAGCGCGCGCTCCCACCCGCAAGGCGGGGTGAGGGAAGGGAAGGCCGGTGAGCAGCATCCAGCCCAGCATGACCAGCATTGATCCTCCGGATCACTCGAGGCGTATCACGCCCCATCCAGCAGGCGGTGTGCCACGGAGAGATATCGGCATAAGATACGCCGGAGTAAGGCATTGCCGTTGGGCACCGGGGTCGTGGCCCCGGCGAACCGTCCCCGCTGCGGGACGGAGGCGCGCTTCGGGTGACACTCGTGCGCGCCGGATTGCCTCTGTCCGACCACCCCCCTACGATTGAACCCTGCATGCACCGTCCCCCATCCGCCACCACCCGTCCGCGTCTGGATCTGCTGGACCCGCTCGAAGTTTCGCGGCTCGGCGGCCTCGAGGTGATCACCGAGGGGGTCGTCGAGGGCTTCCTCTCCGGCCTGCACCGCTCGCCCCGCCGCGGGTTCTCCGTCGAGTTCGCCGAGCACCGGATGTATCAGCCGGGCGATGAGCTGCGCTATGTGGACTGGAAGATCCTGGGCCGGAACGACCGCCTGTACGTGAAGCAGTTCGAGGAAGAGACGAACCTCCGCGCGATGGTCGTGTGCGATGCCAGCCGTTCCATGGCCTGGACCGGGAATCCCGACCTCACGCTGCCCAAGCTGGCGTACGCCCAGCGCCTGATCGCGGCGCTCTCGCTCGTGCTCCTTCGGCAGCGCGACGCCACCGGCCTCATCACCTTCGACGACGAGGTGCGTCACGTGCTCCCTCCGCGGGCACGGCTGAGCCACTGGCGCCAGCTGCTGGCGACCCTCGGAGCGCTGGAGGCCGGCCAGGGCACCGCCGCCGCCCCCGCGCTCCGGCGCGTGGTCGGTCAGCTCCGGCGGCGCGGCCTCGTCGTCTTCGTGTCCGACCTCCTCTTCGACCGCGACCTGGCCCTCAAGGCCTTGCGCTTCCTGCGGCATCGCGGGCACCAGGTCCTGGTCCTCCACATCATGGACCCCGCCGAGGTAGTCCTCGTCGGACCGGCTGAGGCCCGATTCGAGGATCCGGAGACCAAGGCCGCCGTCGTGCTCCGGCCGCGGGATTGGGCCGGCGCCTATCGGGACACCGTTCGCACCGTGGTCCAGGAGTGGCGCCTGGCTTGCCGGCGACACGGTATCGCCTACCACCGGGTCACCACCGACACTCCGTTCGGCACCGTCCTGCGCGAATCGCTGGCCCCATCGCCTCGGGCGGCATGATCGGCTTCCTTCATCCCTGGGCACTGGCCGGTCTGGTCACGGCGGCCATCCCTGTCCTGCTGCATCTCCTGACCCGCCGCGAGCCGCCGACGGTGGTCTTCCCCGCGGTCCGCTATCTCATCACGACGACGCAGGAGCATCAGCGCCGGCTCAAGCTGCAGCACCTGCTGTTACTGCTCCTGCGGACCCTGCTCATCGCCGCCCTCGTGCTCGCGGCGGCCGGGCCCACGCTCCCGCGCCACGGGGTGGGAGGCCACGCGCCGAGCGCCCTCGTGGTCGTGCTGGACAACTCGCCCAGCAGCGGTGTGGTCGTGGCCGGCACGGCC
>JBBRGH010000651.1:0-1909 GCA_038240915.1 Gemmatimonadales bacterium
CCCAAGCGCCCACGACACTACTGGCGGGACCTGCGTGAGCGCGAGGCGCCGACGGCCCACGGCGCGGACGGAGAGTTCCTCCAGGAGCTCGACCTCCCCGCGACACAGCTCGGGCGCCGCGGGTTCCTCGCCGGTGCCGGCCTCATGGCGGCGGCTGCGCTGCTCGGCTGTGGCCGCGCGCCACCGCGCCACGCCATCCCGCACCTGCGGCAGCCCCCGGAGCTGGTCCCCGGAACCTCTGTCCACTTCGCATCCACGTGTGGTGCGTGCAGCGCAGGCTGCGGTGTCCTGGCTAAGGTCCGCGACGGGCGTCCCATCAAGCTCGAGGGCAACCCTGCGCACCCCCTCTCGCGCGGCGGGCTGTGCGCGATCGGGCAGGCTTCGGTGGCCGAGCTCTATGACGCGGCGCGGCTGGATGGGCCGCGGTCGGGTGGGCGCAGCACGAGCTGGGAGGATGTGGACCGGGCCATCCTCGCCAGGCTCTCCGAGATCCGCACGAGTGGCGGCGCCGTGCGCTTCCTCGGCGGCAATCTCGCCAGCCCGACCCTCCGCGCGCAGCTCGAGAGGTTCCTCGCGCAGTTCCCGGGCAGCCGTCGCGTGACGTACGATTCACTCTCGTGCTCTGCCATCCTCGACGCCCACGCGGCGACCCACGGGGTGCGCGTCCTCCCCCGCTACCGCTTCGACCAGGCGGAGGTGATCGCCAGCTTCGACGCCGATTTCCTGGGCACCTGGATCTCGCCGGTGGAGTTCACGGTCGGCTACCGGACCGGGCGCGCGCTGGAGGCGCGTCCGCCTCGGTTCTCGCTGCACGTGCAGCTCGAGTCGCGCATGTCGCTCAGCGGAAGCAAGGCCGACCGGAGGATCCGGCTCGGTCCGGGAGAGATCGGGCTCGCCCTGACGCATCTCGTGGCACGCCTCTCGAAGCTGGCCGGGGCCCCCTTCCCTCGCGCCGTGCTCGAGCCCTCTCCCGTACCGGAGGGTGAGCTCGACGAGCTGGCACGGCGCCTCTGGGCGGCCCGGCGTCGAAGCCTCGTCCTCTGCGGAAGCCAGGACGTCGACTCGCAGACGATCGTGAACCTGGCGAACCAGCTTCTGGGCAACTACGGCGCGACCGTGGACCTCGCGCAGCCGTCCCGGCAGCGCTCGGGCGACGAGCGCGAGGTGGAGGTGCTGCGCCGCGAGCTCGAGCAAGGCCAGGTCGCGGCGCTGTTCCTGGGGATGTCGAACCCCGTCTACGAGCTGCCGGGCGGTGCGCAGCTGGGTGAGGCGATCCGACGGGTTCCGCTGGTGGTGAGCTTCGCGGAGCGCTGGGACGAGACCGCCCGCCTCGCGCATCACGTCTGTCCAGATCATCACTTCCTGGAGTCGTGGAACGACGTCGAAGCCGTGAGCGGCGTGGTCGGAGTCTTTCAGCCCACCATTCACCCCATCGGGGCCACGCGCTCCGCCCTGGAGAGCCTGGCGATCTGGTCGGGCGAGGCGAGGTCCGCGTATGACCTGCTACGCGCGAACTGGCGGACCAGCATCTTCCCGCGACAGCAGCGGGACGGCTCGTTCGACACGTTCTGGGACCGCTGCGTGCACGATGGGTTCGCCGAGGTCGCTCCCCAGGCGCCTGCTGCCGCGCCGTTCCGCACGGACGTCGTGCGCCCCGTGGCGGAGGCAGCACGGCCTGCGCCCGGCGCGCTGGCGCTAGTGCTCTATCCGAAGGTGGGAGTGCTCGACGGCCGACATGCGGGCAGCGCCTGGCTGCAGGAGCTGCCGGACCCCATCACCAAGGTGACCTGGGACAACTACGCATCCCTGTCCCCGGCCGCCGCAGCGGCCCTGGGCGTGAAGGATGGGGACGTGGTCCGTCTAGAGGCGGGTCAGGGGCGCGTCGCGCTGGAGCTTCCGGTCTGCGTCC
>JBBRGH010000652.1:0-1907 GCA_038240915.1 Gemmatimonadales bacterium
CCAGGCGTCTCCCTCGGAGGTGCCTGCATGCTGGCCAACTGGATCACCCTCTCCCGCTTCCCGCTCCTCGCGCTTGCGGTCGCCATGCTGGGCTTCGGCGGGTCCGCCGTCCGGCTGGCGGCCGTGGGGCTGCTGTTCGCGGGCCTGATGCTCGACACGGTGGACGGGGTCGTCGCGCGGAGGCGCGGCGAGACCAGTCTTGTCGGCAGCGTGCTCGACATCGCGGCGGACCGCACCTACGAGCTGGTGCTGTGGATCTTCTTCGCCGGGCGCGGCATCGTACCGGTCCTCTTCCCTATCGTCGTCGCGGCCCGCGCCGCGCTCACCGACGCGCTCCGGACCATCGGCATCGCCGATGGCAGTGCGTCGCTCACGCAGCACCGGACGGCGCTGGGGAGGTTCCTGGTGGAATCCACCTGGATGCGGACCGGCTACGCTGTGAGCAAGGTGCTGGCGTTCTCGGGGATGGGGCTCCTGCTGGCGATGCCTGGCGTGCCGATGCTCGGCGGGGTGCACGCAGCGGCGTGGGTTGCGCTGGGGTTCTGCGTTGTGCGTGGCCTGCCGGTGATGCTGCATGCGATCCGGCAGCATGCCGGGGGCAGCTCGCGGAGACAGCCGGACCACGAGGGCCTCGAGATCTCGGTCGCGTTGGGGGAATTGCCGGGGTGATCGTCCTTCGCTCTGCCTCACCCCCTGCCCCCCTCTCCATTACATGGAGAGGGGGAACGGTGCTCGTGAATCGGTGCTCATGTATCGGAAAGAACGCCCCTCTCCATTTTATGGAGAGGGGTTGGGGGTGAGGCCGCCCATGGCGGAATGACGGGCTCACCCCCGCCGTCCCCGTCCCACTACTTCCGCCACCGCCCGCACCAGCCCGCCCTGCCCCTTGTGCACTTCCGCGCACGCCACCCCGCTCCGCTCCGCGCACCCCCGGATCCGCCACGTCGCCGGGTGGCTCATGAAGCGCACGTCGCAGATGACGGTGGTCCCCGGCGGAAACCGGTCCGGCCCCGGCGAGTTCACATTGCCGTCGTAGACCTCAACGTCGGCGCCGGCCAGCCGCAGCTCGTCCGCCATCGCCGCCCGCGCGCCCGCCCGCGCCTGGCCAGTGAAGAGCGCGATGCTGACGCCGGCCAGCAGATCGGCCGGCCACGCCTCGTCCGGCGGCTCGATCGGGTCGGCGTCGCCGGCGAGCGCCGTCTCCCTCGCCTCCGTGAGCAGCGCCCTTAACGCCCGCGCATCCCGCACCGCCCGGTCCCGCTCGGCCCGGATCGGCGCCAGCTCGGCCTCGAGCACGCGAAGCCGCTCCTGCTTCTTCGACGCCGACGCGCGCAACTGGTCGAGTTCCCGCTGGAGCGCCGCCACGCGGTCCGGTTCGGCGGGGGCGGGCTCAACAGGATCGCGCACCAGGGCGAGCCGCGGCTCGGGAAACGGCAGCTCGGGCACGGACGCCGATTCCGCCAGCGCGTTGGCATCGGCCGCCACCTGGGCGATCACACCCTCCAGCACCTCGATATCGGCCCGCACCGCCCCCCAGGCGTCCACCAGCAGCGCTTCCCGATTGGCCGCATCCGCCCAGTACTCGGCCGACAGGCGGTGGGCCCGGCCCCAGTCGTCTGCGCCCTGCGCCCGCGCATAGTGGAACAGCGCATGGGCCAACTCGCGCGACGGCCGGCTGCCGCGCCCGACGAGCGAGCGATCGGTCCCCGCCGCGAGGGCCGCCGCCACCAGCGCGGCCAAGGCGACGGGCGGGTCCGTCTCCTTGAACCACGCGCGGGCCCGGCGCGCCGGCGGCTGCAGGGACATGTCCGATTCGCCCGCCATCCAGTCGTCGGTGACGGGGCCGTAGACTTCGGCGCCTTCGAGCAGCACGAACTCGCCGGCGCGCATCGCCGCGGCGCGCGCCG
>JBBRGH010000653.1:0-1898 GCA_038240915.1 Gemmatimonadales bacterium
CCCGCGACACCGCGATCGGCTCGGCGCCCGCCCTCACAAGCTCGGCCAACTCGCCGCCAGCCTGCCCCGCGACGTCGACCAATGGCGCCAGCGGATGCGGCGTCGAAAAGGCCTCGCACGCACCCTGAAAGGCCGGCGTCCGACGGGGCAGGCTCTCCACGAAATGCCTCACCAGACACGTCTTGCCGATCCCCGCTTCGCCGGCCACCAGCACCATCCGGCCCCTACGGTTAGCCGCACCCGCCCAAGCGACCAACGCATCCAACTGCTCGCCGCGCTCCAACAACGCCCCAGCGACCGGCAGCCCCACCGACCGAGATACCACGTGTCGCCCGTCCATCGGGCCCCCATCCGCCCGAACGCTCACAACATCCTGACACCACCAGCCCTGACCAGGCCCACGCACGAACGCGGAATCTGCGAACGGGGGTCACCCCGAGGCGGCGCACCGCACCCCTCAACGACGATCCGAATCCGTCCACCCGCCCGGCCTGGCGAACACCGGCTCCCTAGCCAGAGCCCGGGGCCAATTGGTCACACACGAGGTCGTTGACCCCCCCGCCGTCAGCCGGTCGCTGACCTGCTCGCCCAGCACGAATGCTCGCCTCGCTCGAACGGCTCACTCGCCACGCACCGCGTCGAACTTGCCTACCACGGCACTATCAGCGGTCCAGCGACCAGCATCGATCACGTCGGCACGACCACACTGACCTACAACACGCCCAGAGGCACCATCACCGTGCTGGGTCTGGGCCGACAAGATGAGGTCCCCGCTGCCTCACTCACCGTGCACGACTCGGCCCTGGAAGTGATCTCCTTCGCAGCCCGAGACATCCTCAGAACCACCAGCCCACAACCACAGCGGCTGCGAGAGTCCGATTACGACGACACGTGTCGAAGGCTCAGAAGGGCCTGACCCGGTCGCACCGCGCATGACCAAATCCCGAGCGACGATCCACCCAACGCACCGCCCCCACGTGTTCGCCGCCTGGCGGTTGGCCGACCTGCTCGCGCGACAGGGCCACGTCGATGAGCTGCGGGCCCGGGCCGACGCCGAGGGCCGGTTCGCCGCCGAGCGGTTGGCGAAGCTCTTCGATCGACGCTCCCCTTGACTTCCCGGAATCGGTCATATCCGGGACGATCGACAACGGTGAACAACCCCCAAGTCAGGCCGTCCCGAAAACTAGTCCCGAAACTGGGTGTCGGCTGGAGGTTCCGGGACAGTTTTCGGAATGATCGCTACGCTTGACTCAGATCCTGATGTCAAGGTAGTGACTCGAACCCGATGTGTGGATCGAGGGCCAAGACAGCGTCGGGATCTCCGGTGATGACGTCCCATCCGCGGCGGCGGGCGACGTAGACGGCGTGGGCGACTCCGCTGGCTGGGCGTGCCCGGTCGGCGGCCAACTGCCCGACAGCCTCGGCAGATTCCCCGTCCAGGTGCTCCAGCACAACGATGGGTAAGGACCTGAACTCGACCAGAAGGGGACGGGATTCGCGACTGGATCCGGCCCACGCCTCCATCAGCGCGGCAGCGGGCACAGCAAGAACGATCCCCAACCGGAGAGCAACATCGACGACGGTCCGCCCGTACCAGGAGCGGTGGAGTGAGATGTCGAGAATCGCGGTCGGGTCGAGGACTTTGCCACCGATCAAGATGCGCGCCGGTCCTCTTTTACAACGCCCAGTGCCCTCAGCGCCCATGCCTCAGCGTCCGCTGGAGGGCCATCCGCAGGGATGCCCGCCACCTCACGCCACCGGGCCAGGGCCTCGGGGTGGGCAACGGGTGCTGGCTGGGCATCGCTCATGTCCCCGATGATGACGCCTCGTGACTGGTGGAAGCAACCAGGGTAAGCAACGAACGGGTCACCTGCCGCCACACCGGACCACCGGACCTT
>JBBRGH010000654.1:0-1894 GCA_038240915.1 Gemmatimonadales bacterium
GCCCACCGACCTCGCCGCCGACCGCGCCATCGCCCGCCTGTGCGTGTTCTGCGGAACCAACGCCGGCGCCCGCCCCGACTACCAGACCGCCGCGCGCGAGCTCGGCGCGCTGCTCGCCGCGGAAGGGATCGAGCTGGTGTACGGCGGTGCGAGCGTCGGCATCATGGGCGAGCTGGCCGACGCGGTGCAGGAGGGCGGCGGACACGTCACGGGGATCATCCCGCAGCAACTGATTCAGAAGGAGGCGGCGCACCGCGGGATCCAGGATCTGATCGTGGTCGCTTCGATGCACCAGCGGAAGTCGCAGATGGCGGACCTGAGCGACGGGTTCATCGCCCTGCCCGGCGGGATCGGGACGCTGGAGGGGTTTTTCGAGATCCTGACCTGGGGACAGCTCGGGATTCACGCCAAGCCGTGCGGGATCCTCAACATCGCGGGGTACTTCGACGCCCTGACGGCGTTCCTCGATCACGCGGTGAGGGAGGGCTTCCTGACGCCGGCCCACCGGGGGACGATCATGGTCGAGGCCGATCCCCGGAAGCTGCTCGAGCGGCTGCGGGGGTACACCCCGCCCACGGGGGCGCCGCTGATGGGGCGGGCCAACCGGTAGCGGCGGAGAGGGCGGAAGGCCGACCGCACGAAGGCGGCGCCTTGAGGAGTTATCAGTGCTGGGTCGGGGAAAGTGGAGCCGGCGCGGGCTCGGGCTGGGCGTATTTCTCGGGCGGCGGCTGCCCCCGGAAGCGCTCGACGTAGAAGCGGGTGAACTCGGCGCCGAGCAAAACCACCTGGGCCGAGTAGTAGACCCACACCAGCAGCACCACCACCGAGCCGGCCGGGCCGTAGCTCGAGGCCATGGTGCTGCTGCCCAGGTAAAGGCCGATGACCTGCTTGCCGATGCTGAAGAGGCCGCCTGTCACCACCGAGCCGACCCACACATCGCGCCAGCGGAGCCGGACGTCCGGCAGCACCTTGTAGACCATCGCGAACAGGAGGGTGATGACGAAAAGGGAGACCAGCACGTTGGCCGCTTCCCACAGCGCCGTCAGCGTGGGGAAGATGTTGCCCAGGTAGCGGCTCAGGGCCGCCAGGCCCGCGTTCACCAGCAGCGACACCAGCAGCAGGAACCCGACCCCGACCACCAGCCCGAACGAGACCAGCCGCTGCTTCAGGAACAACGTCACGCTGACGCCGGGGCGCGGCTTCACCCGCCAGATGGCGTTGAGCGCCGTCTGCAGCTCGAGGAAGGCGCCGGTGGCGCCGAGGAAGAAGGTGACCAGGCCGATGATGGTGGCGGGAATGCTGCTCGACGGCCGGGCGGCGCCCTCCAGCATCGCCTGCACCGCTTCCGCCCCCTGCCGGCCCACCAGGCCCTGGATCTGGCCCACGATCTCGCCGCGCACCGCGTTGGGGCCGAACACCAGGCCCGCGATGGCCGTGGCCACCAGCAGTACCGGCGACAGCGCGAACAGCGTGTAGTACGCCAGCGAGGCGCCCAGCCGGGGAACGTTGTCGTCCCACCAGCCGGCCAGCGCCCGCCGCATGACCCACCAGAGCGCGCCCGGCGAAATGGTCAGGGGGATGGCAGCGGCCTCCCGCCTTCGTGCCACACCGGCGGATCGCCGTCGGCCAGGAGCCGGGCGGCGCGCGCCGCCGCCTCGGCCAGCCGGGCGAGGTGGTCCAGGTCCACCCGGGACACCTCGTCGGCCGGGGTGTGGTAGTCGGCGTGCAGGTTGTACGAGGACAGCGTGTGGGCGGGGATGCCGCGGAGCGCGAAGGCGATGTTGTCGCTCCGCTCGAAGAAGTGCTGGGCGGGCCGCGGGTCGGCCACGATCGGGATGCCGGCCGCGGCCAGCCGCTCGCCCATGGTCGAGCGGTCGAACCCGGTGAGCCAGCC
>JBBRGH010000655.1:0-1892 GCA_038240915.1 Gemmatimonadales bacterium
GGTCCGGGCGATGCCCGCGCTGCTGCCGGCCATGAATGTGATCGCCGGATGTCGCTACGGCTGCGACCCGTCCGCCAACGGCGGACGCTGCCGCGAGTGCCGCGCGCGCGACGCCAGGGGCGGCGGGCTCCCGACCCGGCGCGCCCCGGTGCCGGTAGTCGATCTTCCCCTCGGCGCCACCGAAGATCGGGTGGTCGGGGCGCTGGACCTCGAGCGCGCGCTCACCCGGGGCGAAAAGGCATTCGAGCCGGGTCTGCTGGCCCGGGCGCACCGCGGGTTCCTCTACGTGGACGAGGTGAACCTGCTGGAGGATCACCTGGTCGACCTGCTGCTCGACGTGGCCGCCTCGGGCGAGAACGTGGTCGAGCGGGAAGGCCTCAGCATCCGCCACCCGGCGCGGTTCGTTCTGGTGGGCACGGGCAACCCCGAGGAGGGCGAGCTCCGGCCCCAGCTGCTGGACCGGTTCGGCCTCTCGGTCGAGGTCCGGACACCGACCGACATCGGCGAAAGGATGGAGATCATCCACCGACGCGATGCCTACGAGCGCCGGCCCGATGCGTTCTTCGCCAGCTGGAAGGGGCCGGAGTCGCTGCTCCGGCGCCGAATCCAGGCGGCCCAGAAGCGGCTGCCGAAGGTCGAGCTGCCGGAAGAGATTCTCCGCCTGGCCAGCGAGCTGTGCCTGGCCCTCGGTACCGACGGGCTTCGCGGGGAGCTCACCCTCGCCCGCGCCTCGCGTGCCGCGGCCAGCCTCGCCGGGTGCGAGGTGGTCGGGATCGACGATCTGCGGCAGGTGGCGGCGCCCTCGCTCCGGCACCGCCTGCGCCGCAACCCGCTCGACGATGCCGGCTCGACCGCCCGGGTGGCCCGCGCCGTCGCCGAGATTCTGCCCGCCCCTCCCGCCTGACCACCGGCCGACCGTCCGATGTCCACCGCCGCCGATGTCTCCCTATCCGCCGCGCTGCTCGCCGTCGATCCCCTCGGGCTCGGCGGCGCGGTGCTTCACGGTCCCGTCGGCCCGGCGCGCGACGCCTGGCTGGCCCGGCTCAGGGCGCTGCTCCCGGCCGAGGCGCCGATGCGCCGGCTTCCCGCGGGGGTCGGCGCCGACCGGCTGCTGGGCGGTCTGGATCTCGCCGCTACCCTCGCGAGCGGACGCGCCGTGGCCGAGCCCGGGCTCCTGTCCCAGTCGGACGGCGGGTTGGTGGTGGCCCCCATGGCCGAGCGGCTGCCGCCCGCCTCGGCGGCGAAGATCGCGGCGGCCATGGACGCCCGGTCGGTGCGGCTCGAGCGCGACGGATTGGCGCAGGTTTATTCGGCGGCGTTCGGCTTCATCGCGCTGGATGAGAGCGAGCCCGACGAGCCCGGCGTGCCCCAGGCGTTGGCGGAGCGGCTGGGCCTGCTGCTGCGGCTCGACGCGCGCGAGTTGCCGCGAGCCAGCGCAGCGGACGGCAGCGCGGATGCGATCGAGGTGATGAGCCCCGCGGAGATCGTTCGGGCCAGGGGAGCTCTCGCATCGGTCGCCTCCACGAATGAGGACGTGCGGACGCTGTGCCTCCTTGCCGAGGCGCTGGGGGTCGACTCGCCCCGGAGGGTGCTGCAGGCGCTGGCCACGGCGCGGGCCGCGGCCGCCCTCCGGGGCGACGCGATGGTGGCCGAGCCGGATCTGGCACTGGCCGCGCGCCTGGTGCTGGCGCCCCGGGCGACCCGGCTGCCCGCCTCGCCCGATCAGCCCGAGGACGCGCCTCCCCCTCCGCCGAGCGAGGACTCGGAGGCAGGGTCGCCGGAGCGACAGGTGCCGACCGAAGCGCCGCTCACCGAGCGAGTGCTGGCAGCGGCCCAGGCCGCCTTGCCTCCCGACCTGCTCGCGGGTCTCGCGGTTTCGGCCGGGCGGACGC
>JBBRGH010000656.1:0-1891 GCA_038240915.1 Gemmatimonadales bacterium
AGCCGACCGCCACGCGCGCCGGGATTCCCAGGCTGCGGGCCATGATCACCATGGCGCTGGCGTAGTACTCGCAGTAGCCGGTCTGGCCCTTCTCGTCGAAGAGGAAGAAGTCGACCAGGTCCTGGCCCGGCGTCGTCGGCACGGGGGCATCGGTCGCGTAGGTGAACCGCGGGTCGGTGCTCAGGTAATCGGTGAGCGCCTTGGCCTGGAAGTAGGGATCGGTGGCTCCGGCGTCGACCGTCAGCCTGGTTGCCAGGGTCTTGGTCCGAGCGCTCATCCCCTGCGTGCCGAGGTAGAGGTCCGTGATCGCCTTCGGGTAGCTGGTGCCGGCCCCCGACAGCTGGCCCTCGCTGGCATGCGAGATCCACACCTTCGCCTGGTAACCCTCCCCGGGACCGATCGAATTCGCCGCCTCGAGCCCGCCGATCAAGGGCTGCCGATTCGTCTCGTAGACGACCAGCGGCGCGAACACCTGGATCGGGAAGCCGGGGGCGAAGAGGCTGCGGCCCAGCGCCTTCTCCATCGTGACCGTCACCGTCTCGGGCTTCAGGTCCTCGGCGATCGGCCGCTCGGTGGTGTCGCTCGGGAAGATCAGGTCGCCGGGCTTGACCTGCCGCTTCTGCCCGCCGCTGCGGGTCCAACCGCGTCCGGTGTAGACGTCGTAGGTGGCGGTTCGCAGGTAGTACGGCTTGGCGGAGGCGACCTTCATCACCACGTCGTCCTTGCTGATCCAGTTGCCGGTCACCGTGAACTTCGACCCGAAGCTAGTACCGCTGATCCTCGAGTCCGGATTGGTGAGCGTGCCGAAGACGCTGTCGGCGCTGTCGCGCAGATCCGACCACACGGTGTCGAGGTTGCGCCAGGCGCTCGTGAGCGGGGCCGCGACCGCCACGCTGGTCAGGATCCAGGCCAGGACGATGCTGCCGGCAGCGAAGAGGATGCCGCTGCGCATGATCGCCGCCGGCACCTCGGCGTTCTCGTTGACCCGGCGCCGCCCCCAGCTCTCCTGGCGGCCGACCAGCGTCACCCGCAGCCAGAGCAGGAGAGCGGCCGCCACGAACAGGACCAGGTGGCCGAACAGGTTGGTGAAGGTGGCCGACATGTTGGTGATCAGGGCGGCGCCCACCAGCACGACGGCGTCCACCAGCCGGTGGTGCCGATAGAGCGTGTAGGCGGCGATGAAGGCCGTCGTCCACATGAGCACCCCGAGCCCGAGGGCATACGGCGTGAGCTCGGGGGGATACCCGGTCGTCAGCAGGGCTCCCAGCCAATGGAGGATGTCGCCACGCAGCGCGAGGAGGCGCCCGAGCTGGCTCAGCTGCGGAAAGTAATCCCCGCCGATGCTCCACACCAGCACCAGGGCGCCGACAAGCGCGGAGAGCGGGAGGGTGACGGCCACGCTCAGCGGCGTGACGGCGAGCAGCGCGCCGGCGATCGCCCCCAGCAGGGCGATCGGCACCAGGTACTCGCTCTGCTCGAGCCAGCCGGCGGCCTGCACCGCCCAGGCGAGGCTGAGCAGCATCACGATCAGCAGGGTCAGGCTGAGCCAGCCCTCCCGAGGACGCGCCAGGCGCTCGCCGAAGCTAGACACGGGCCCGCTCCCGGCCTGAGAGCGCCTCGGTCAGGTCGTCTCCGGCCCGCACCAGCCGATGCGGCACGTCGTACTCGGCCAGCGCGTGGCGGACCGCGGTCAGCTCAGCCCGGGCGTTGGGGTCGGGCTCGCGCTCGACCCACGAGGCGCGGTCGAGCAGAATCACCAGCGCGGCCACCCCACGCCGCCGCAGCGACGCGATGGCGCGCACCCAGTCGCGCTCAACCGATCCGGTGATGATGCACAGGGTCATCCCGCGACGCAGCTGGGGAAGGGTGCCGAGCACCACCTCGGCGAGCG
>JBBRGH010000657.1:0-1886 GCA_038240915.1 Gemmatimonadales bacterium
CCCGCAGCAAGGCGGGCCCGGTGCTGGCCGACGCCCGTAGCAAGGCGGCACCGCTGCTCGCGCAGAGTGCGGCGGTCGCCTCCGACCGTGCCTCGGCCGCGGTCGAACTGGCTGCCGACAAGGCCGCAGCGGGTCGCGACCTGGCCGCAGCCAAGGCCGCCGAGCTCCGGGGCCAGCCGAAGAAGAAGCACCGCCTGCGCAAGGTCCTGGTGTTCACCGGCCTCGCCGCGCTGCTGGGCTTCGTCTACAAGAAGGCCCAGGCCTCCTCGGACAACGAGAACTGGCAGTCCTCCTACACCCCGACCCCGCCGCCCCGGTCTGCCTCGGAGACCCCGATCTTCGACGCCGCCCAGGCCGCGTCCGACGACGAGCCGGTGAGCAACGACGAGGGCGGCGCCGGTCCCGACGAGGCCCTCGCGGACGCCGTCGAGGAGGAGCACCCCGTGACGACTCCCGACGAGCCGGCCGAGGTGGTCGACCTCGAGACCGGCGACGCGCCGGTGGAGAAGCCCGCTCCGAAGCCCTGACGGGCGGCGCCCCTCAGGGCGCAGACGTCGTACGCCGGGACCGGTCGCGGGAGAGCTCCTGCGGCCGGTTCTCGGCTATCCAGGCATCGATGCGCTCCCACCAGCCGAACAGCCACTCGATCCGGGCCTCCCGGTCCCCCGGGATCTCCTCGCGCGGCACCTGCCACCAGCGCATCGTGATCACCTTGTCCATCGGCAGCTCGCGCCACACGTCGCGCACGGTCAGCATGTGGTCCAGCCCGGTGTGCGCGACCAGGACGACGTCGGCGTCGGGTGCCGCGTCCAGGGCGGCCAGGAAGCCACCCGGCCGCGGCGCCAGCACGTGGGTCATCCGCTCCGCACGTCGCGCCATCCGCTCCATGCCGAGCTTGCGCAGGCGCTCGATGCCGCGGCGCCGGCGGGCCGGTGTGAAGTTGCCGCCCTCGGGGAAGATCACGAAGGCGTCGTTCTCGTCGAGCCCCCGGGCGAGCGCGGCGATCTGTGACTCGAAGTCCTGACCGGCCCGGGGGTTGGTCGAGATGAAGCTGGCCGGGATCCGGTTCAGGATCACGTCGATCATCGGGTCCCAGGCCAGGGTGTCCTTGAGAACCACCCGCGGCTCGCGGTGGTACCAGTCCATCAGCGCATGGATCAGGATCAGCGAGTCGCCGGGCCCCGCGTGCCGGCACGCGACGATCAGTGGCACCCCCGGGTGGGCGTCCGGGCTCGGACCGTCGGTCTCGATCCGGAGCTTGAGCACCCGCCGGGCCTCGCCGAAGAGCACCCAGAGCAGGCCCTCGGCCAGGTCGTAGTGCACGCCTTCGAAGTACGGCGTACGCAGGCGCCGCCCGAACCCCGACGCGAGCCACAGACCCAGCAGCACCACCAGCAGGATGCTCTCGCAGGTGACGTAGACGACGAAGAGCCACAGCAGCCGCAAGGCCCGCCAGCGACCGGGCAGGATCGGGGTGAGCGCCGCCGCGGCGATCAGCCACAGCGGGAGGGTCACCCAGAGCCCGATCGCCAGGGCGATCATCGCCGGTGCGATCACCAGGCGCCGCAGGACCCAGGTCACCGCTGCGCCGCGAGGTAGTCCCGGGAGGCTTCGTAGCTGGCGTCGATCCGGTCGCGGACCCGGGAGAAGTCTCGATGGGCGAGCAGGGAGTCGTCCCGGCTCGTCGTACCGCGGGCCGGGAGCACGTGGGCCTCGACACCCTCCGGCACCTCGGCCAGCTCGCGGGCGAAGCGGTGCCGCCGGGCGATCTCGAAGGACACCCGCGCCACCTCCCAGGGCCGGTTCGGGACCCGGAGCGGGCGGTCGATACGACCCACCTGGAGCACGAACACCCGGTCGGCGCCCAGGGCGACCGCGCGGCCGAG
>JBBRGH010000658.1:0-1885 GCA_038240915.1 Gemmatimonadales bacterium
GCGCCCTGCTCAGCTTGTCCGGGACCAACCCCGATAGGCACATCATCAGGGCCCGGCTGGACAGCTTCTACCAGCAGGCCGCCGCCACCGACGCGCCCGAAGCACACCGCCTCGCCGCGACCATCGAGGCGTGGTGGCCGGCCGTGGAGGCAGCCATCCAAACCGGGTACACGAACTCAAGATCGGAGGGCTACAACCGCCTGGCAAAACACCAGGGACGCAACGCCTTCGGGTTCCGCAACCCAGTCAACCAACGACGTCGAATAAGGTGGTCCTGCACCCGCCAATACCGGCGGGCCTCAGCCGTGACCACCACATTGCCCGGTTAAGTTTGAAGAGCCGGCAAGGCTCTTCGGACTTAACAGGGCAACTCGGTTCGAGGGCGCTGACGTAGGACGCCCGTGACCTCGTGATCATGGCTGTTGTCGAAACAGTTCCCTGATCGAAGTGAGGCCACGGGCTTGCTACAGCCTACGTACGTTCAGCATGTTCAAAAACGATCTGGTGTCGGATGCCTCACGGCTGCTTGACCTCGGCGGCCTCGCGGTCGACCGCGTCGCGTCGGACGCCTTCGGCTGCAGGGTGGTGCACCTGGTCACCGCCGACGAGACCGCGTCGGCCTGCCCCAGCTGCGGGGTCCTCTCCGTCTGTTTGAAGGGCCGGGTCTGTACCCCAGGGCTCCTGACATGATCAGGGATTTCATGCAACGAATGACGCTCGAATCGTCACTCACACTGTGCATCTCACGATCCCGCTGAGCACGAAACCATGGTCTCAGGTGGTTCCAAGGTCGCCAGCAGGGTGACTACACCTTTCACGAAATTATCTCACGCCATGGCCACCATGGAGATCTCATCATCGGTGAATCCGCTGGTCACATGGCTGGAGCGCGCTCCGACTTCGCGTCTATGTCAGGAGTCCTGGTACCCGTCCGCGTGACATCCCCTATGGGACAACGGGATTGCGGCTGATCTGGCACAAGCGGCGTTGGCGCTGCAAGGAACGCCTGTGCCGGCGGGCCTCGTTCACCGAGTCGCTGCCCGCAGTCCGGGCGCGCTCGAGGCTGACGACACGGCTACGGTCCGAGCTCGGATACGCGGTCGCCGAGCAGGGCCGGGTGGTCTCGGAGTCAGCCGCTCATTACGGCGTGGACTGGTCCATCGCGCACGCCGCGTTCGTTGAACACGTGCGGATCCCGTTGGCGGCGCCGCTGCCGCAGGTGTTGGTGTTGGGGATCGACGAGACCCGCCGCGGCAAACCGATCTGGGCCCTGGACCCGGACACCAAACGGTGGGTCCTGGCGCACGACCGGTGGCACACCGGGTTTGTGGACGCCGCAGGCAACGGCGGGCTGCTGGCCCAGGTCGAGGGCCGCAGCAGCGCCGTGGTGATCGCATGGCTGAACGCCCAGCCGCAGGCGTGGCGGGACGCGATCACCCACGTGACCATCGACTTCTCCGCGTCCTACGCCAAGGCGGTACGCGAAGCGCTACCGAACGCGGTGCTGGTGGTCGATCATTTCCACGGTGTGCAACTGGGTAACGACATGCTCACCCAGGTCCGTCAACGAGTCATCCGCGAGACCCAGGGCAGGAGCGGCCGGGCGACCGACCCGGCCTGGGCGAACCGGCGCCGGCTACTGACCGCCCACGAACGCCTGCGCCCGGAGTCCTTTGCCAGGATGTGGAACGCGCTGATCGACACCGGCGACCCCGGGGTGCAGATCCTGGCGGCGTATGCCGTCAAGGAGGAGCTTCGCGCCCTGCTCAGCTTGTCCGGGACCAACCCCGATAGGCACATCATCAGGGCCCGGCTGGACAGCTTCTACCAGCAGGCCGCCGCCACCGACGCGCCCGAAGCACACCGCCTCGCCGCGACCATCGAG
>JBBRGH010000659.1:0-1885 GCA_038240915.1 Gemmatimonadales bacterium
GCCGAACTGCGGCAGCGGGTGAAGATCGCGCGCGGCCAGGCGGCGGAGGCGGAGCACATCACCGTCGGCGACGGCGGATGGGCCTACGGTGCGGCGTCGCAGTCGGAGGCGGCGGCCCGAGGCGGCGGGAAGGTCTATCACGCGCGGATGATCTACTCCCTGAGCACCACGATCCCCGATCGCAAGGCCGCCATGGTGCAGCTTATCACCCGCATGATGGAGTGAGGCGCCATGCGACACACGAAGCAGATGAGGCGGGCCCTGGTCGCCGCGGCGGTGGGCCGCCGGCTGCCTGCGGCGGTGAGAATGCCAAGGACGCTCGGGCGAAGTGCAGGCGGCGGTCGGCACGCTGAGCGGGCCGCCGCGAAAGCACGAGGGCGCTGCTTCTATCCCCCGCCCGTGGATTCAATCACGATCGCGCGGTATGCCAAGGTGGGTCAGGTGGAGGAGGTGCTCGCACGGGCGGGGATGAAGTCAGACTGGCCGGCCGAGCCGGAGGATACGGGCCGCGTCCTGATCCACGTGAGCGTCGGCGTCGGCGCGGAGGAGCGCGCGGCCGAACTCGTCCGCGACGCTGGGCTCCTGGGTCGGCAACGACTCGCTCCTGTCAGCGCTAACGCCGCGACCTCGGGGCCCGGCGGCCCGGGCCCCGGGCGCCGTCCTATCACAGGACGCGGCGGAGGCGGTGATCGGTCGGCCGGTGGTGGCTTCATACCGCGTACAAGAAGGCGGCGCGCTTGCCGATCCCGGCGGCCGAAGCTGTGCGTATGACACTGGCAAGCCCTGCGCGCTCGTGCTCACCCCGCACTTCTCGGACGGCGCGGGCGAGATGCGATTCATCCGGGGCGCGGGGCGGGTTGGGAGCCGCGGGGGTCGTCGACTCTGATAACCGTGATGAGCGATGATGACTCGCCGACACGCCAGCGCACCGGCACCTTCACCGCGGCGGTGGGGCCCTGATCGAGGAAGGGCAACGCCGCACGGCAGAGAGGCCCAATGATGAAGCGCCCGGGAGTTCGGATGACGGTTGTCGAGGCGTGGCCGTTGCGCAGTGGCCCATTCAAGGAGGTTCGTGTGAGCACTCGTCGTTCCATCAAGGTCCAGTCAGCGCCCCCATGGTCGTCTTCCCTGCTGCTCCTCACCTTGCTCGGTTGCTTGGGCCGCGAACCGCTGGGCCCGCCTTCGGCGGATACACCTGCAGCCGCCTCGACCGAGCTGACCGCCGTGATGGCAGCTGCCGACATCTGGACCACCAGATCGTCGATGCCGACGGCTCGGCGCCGGCTTGCCGCCGCGGCGGTAGATGGGGTGCTCTACGCGGTTGGTGGGGAGAACGGCTTCCTGTCGCCGCTCACCACGGTGGAGACCTACACGACCGGGAGCAACAGGTGGGCGACCAGGGCCCCCCTGCCGGAGTCCCGTTCGGCGCCGAGCGGCACCGGCGCCATCGACGGGGTGCTGTACGTGGCCGGCGGACTCGACGCCTCAGGTCAGGCGACCACTTCGCTCTACGCGTACGACCCGTCCACGGACAGTTGGTCGACCAGGGCTCCCATGCCGATCGCAGGCGCCTGCGGCGTCAGCGGCGTGGTCGACCGCCGGTTATACGTGTACACCAATACCTCGAATTGCAGCGAAAGCGACGATCACGCTTTCGTGCGCTACAACCCTACCACGAACAGCTGGACGGCCCTCAGCGTGCCGGCCAAGGTGCACTATCTGCCCGCCGGAGGCACGATCGGCGGGAAGTTTTACCTGGCTGGCGGCCTCAACTTCACGGACGGGACGTCCGGTCGATATGTCGAAGCCTACAATCCGACGACCGACCAGTGGTCACCGAAGGCGCTGACACCAACTGCACGGTACGCGACGGCGGGTGCCGTGG
>JBBRGH010000660.1:0-1881 GCA_038240915.1 Gemmatimonadales bacterium
CGGGTCGGCGTTGATCCCGAGCACACAGGCGGCCTCGCACGGCGCCGGGCAGAGCCGGCCGGTGAACTCCGGGACGTTGTTGGTGGCATGCAGCCGCTCGGATGCCTCCCGCCAGTCATCCCGGTACACCAGGTCGTTCCACTCGGGGATCAGGTTGCCCAGCGGACACCCGTTGTGACAGAAGGGGATGCCGCAGTCCATGCACCGGGCCGCCTGGGTCTTTACCTGATCAGGCGGGAACTCCTGATAGACCTCATGCCAGTCCTGGATCCGGACCTCGACCGGCCTGCGCTTGGGCAACTCCCGGGCGTACTTGAGGAAACCCGTCTGGTCAGGCACGAGCAGCCGCCATGATTGCGTCTTCCACGGACTCTCCCGACTCCTCGGCCGTGCGGATGGCGAGCAGCACCCGCCGGTAGTCACGCGGCATGACCTTGGTGAACCGGGCCGCCGTCCCCTCGGGGTCGACGTCCCATGCGGCCAGCAAACCCTGGGCCAGGGTGGAGCCGGTCTCCGCCTGGTGCTGGACCAGCAGGTCACGGACGAAGGCCCGATCCTCCTCCTCGAGCGGTTCCAGGTCGACCATCTCGGGGTTGACCCGGATCGGTGGCAGATCGATCACGTAGGCGATGCCCCCGGACATGCCGGCCCCCACGTTGCGCCCGGTTCGCCCCAGGATGAGCACCCGGCCTCCGGTCATGTACTCACAGGCGTGGTCGCCGACCCCCTCGACCACGGCCGTCGCGCCGGAGTTGCGGACCGCGAAGCGCTCGCCCACGATCCCGCGGAAGAAGGCCGCGCCGGCGGTCGCGCCATAGAGCAAGACGTTGCCGGCGACGATGTTGTCCTCGGCGGCGAACCGGGCGACCCGAGGCGGCCGCACCACGATCCGGCCACCGGAGAGGCCCTTGCCGGCGTAGTCGTTGGTGTCGCCCTCCAGCCGCAGGGTGATGCCGCTCGGCAGGAACGCCCCGAACGACTGGCCGGCCGAGCCGGTGAAGGCGATGTCGATCGTCCCGTCCGGCAGTCCGACACCGCCGAAGCGACGCGTCACCTCGGCCCCGAGCATCGTGCCGACCGTGCGGTTGACATTGCGGACCGGCAGCTCGAGGCGCACGGGCGAGCCATCGAACAACGCGCCCTCGCACAGGGCGATCAGCGTGTTGTCCAGGGCGGCGGCCAGGCCATGGTCCTGGGTGGTGACCTGCCGCCGCGCGGCCGTCGGCTCGATCGCCGGCACGTAGAAGATCGGCTCCAGATTCAGTCCGGCCGCCTTCCAGTGATCGACCGCCTCCCGTACGTCGAGCAGCTCGGCATGCCCGACCGCTTCGGCGATCGAGCGGAAGCCGAGGGCGGCCAGGTGCTCGCGGACCTCCTGGGCGATGTAGGTGAAGAAGGTGACGACGAACTCCGGCTGGCCGGAGAACTTGGCCCGCAGCACCGGGTTCTGGGTCGCGATCCCGACTGGGCAGGTGTCGAGGTGGCAGACCCGCATCATGATGCAGCCGCTGACCACCAGCGGAGCGGTGGAGAAGCCGAACTCCTCCCCGCCGAGCAACGCCCCGATGACGACGTCCCGACCGGTCTTGAGCTGACCGTCCACCTGGACCACGATCCGGTCCCGCAGGTTGTTGAGCAGCAGGGTCTGCTGGGTCTCGGCCAGCCCGAGCTCCCACGGGGTGCCGGCATGCTTGAGCGAGGTCAGCGGCGAAGCTCCGGTGCCGCCGTCGTGGCCGGAGATCAGGACGACGTCGGCGTGAGCCTTCGACACCCCGGTCGCGACCGTCCCGACCCCCACCTCGGAGACCAGCTTGACGTGCACGCGAGCCGAGGGGTTGGCGTTCTTGAGGTCGTGGATCAGCTGGGCGAGATCCTCGATCG
>JBBRGH010000661.1:0-1881 GCA_038240915.1 Gemmatimonadales bacterium
GCCTCTGCGAACGATGGACGATAGGTGAACACCCGGGAGTTCACCCCCCACCACCTCCAGATTGCCGCCCAGGTGCCGACGGCGGTTTGCCCGACGCCGAGGTCGGCCGCCCACTGCCGCTGGGATTGACGCGGGCGCCTGATTGACCGTCCCAGCGCGGACGTAACGGGTATCGTTGAGTTGACCGGTTACGCGGCCTGGCGCCAGTAACCGCTCAACTCCCTGGCCCCCGGTGGGCATCGGCGTTCGCGACAGGTCGCGGCGCCTCACGCATTCCACCGTGAGAGCCGGCTTCTGATGACACTCGTTACCACCACCGCTCCCGGCCAGCCATTCGCCCCGGTCGAGCAGAGCCAGCAGTTCTTTACATACCTGAGTGCGCAGAGTGTTGCGCTCGCCTCCGGGGTGCGGGTGATCCGGACGAACCGGGTCGCGCTCGACATTCCGCGGGTGAATGCGGATGTCAGCGCGAACTGGACGCTTGAGGCCACCGAGATCACGCCTTCGGACCCGTCAGCCGACCTCATCGTGGCGACGCCAAAGAAGTTGGCCGCGCTGACGTTCGTCTCGAATGAACTCGTCGAAGATTCCAACCCGGATGTCCTGAACATGATCGCTGAGGGACTTGCGCGGAGCATGAGCCTCAAGCTCGACCTCGGATTCTTCCAGGGCAGCGGAACGGCGCCGGAGGTCCGCGGGCTGAAGAACACCAGCGGGATCAGCACGATCTCGATGGGGACGAACGGTGCCGCGGTCAGCAGCCTGGACCCGCTGCTGGACGCCTTCGCGGCCCTGACGAGTGCCAACGCGGAGCCGTCCGCCATTTACATGCACCCCCGTACCTGGGCGGCGTTGACCAAGATCAAGGCCGTCAGCGGCGGGCAGGCGCCCGTCCTGGCCGACCCGACGACCGGGCCGACTGGCGCCATTCAGCGCTCCATCATGGGGGTGCCGGCCTACCTCAGCTCCCAGTTGCCGACCACGGAAAGCCAGGGCAGCGCCAGCGCTGCCAGCAGCATCTACGTCGTAGAGGCGGAAGAGCTGGTGGTGGTCCTCCGGGACGACGTGAAGACTGTCGTCGACACGTCCTACAAGTTCAGCAGCGACTCCGTGGCCGTGAGGGCGACGATGCGGGCGGACGTGGTCGTGCCCTTCCCGGGCGCGGTGTGCCGGATCACCGGCGTCCTGTAGTCGCAGAGCTCCCGGCGCCGCGACTTGGGCATTGGCGCGGCGCCGGGGGATCATCCGCTTGGCGGTGCCGGCAGCGCTGGATCCGGCGGGGCACCAACGGTGACGCGTCACGGCCTGCACCAAGGGGACGCGCGTCCCCTTGGTGAACACCCAGCAAGCGCTGGCGTTCCCGGTCGGCGTGGAGCAAGTCGACGCGCGTCGACTCGCTCCGGGGTTGGCCGAGCTGCGCCGCCCGATCAAGCTGACGGGCTCAAGGCGGGCGCACCGTCCGGGCCGGCCACGCATAGCCGAGCTAGTGTCGGTGGGGCGCCACCAGGCCACCGTGCCACGTCCGACCGCGGCGCACTCGCGAAACCGCGCGCGCGGATTCGGTCCACGCCGTGGCAGACCCACGGCACCAAGGGCGCGCGCGCGCCTTTGGTCCAACGTCTGTGGCAGACCCCAAAGGGACGCGCGTCCCACCGGTCACCTCGACGCGAGGAAGTGCCGGGTCACACCCTCCGGTGGCCGTGCCAGCCGAACGGCCCACACCGGTGGAGGCGGCAGCGGACGGCCAGCGGAGCCGCTCAGCGGGCCGTAGAGACGTTGGAACACAGCGGCCGGGTGGCCCCCAGACGCCGGCAGTACCCTCGACCACCCTCCGCGCCGGCAGCTCCACCAGCCGGGGAGGGGAGGCCGGAGCGGGCGCGG
>JBBRGH010000662.1:0-1866 GCA_038240915.1 Gemmatimonadales bacterium
GGATGCCTCCTCCACGTAGACGGGAAACGCACCCGGCCATTTGCTCATCCAGTTCATCGGGACCCCGCCGTAGAGAGAGCGGCGAGCGCGCTCGAAGAGGGCACCGCAGCGCGGGTGTGCGGCGACGAAGCTCGCCTGCTCGGCGCGCATCAGCAGGCCGAGGTGGGCGGGATCGACACCGCCGGTGGCCGTCATGGCGGAGATAGTACAAACGAAGGCGGGGGCGCTCGCTTGCGGGCCCTAACGGGCGGTCTGCACCCTCGACGTCGCCGGCGAGCCGCGCCCGGCGGCCTCGCGATTCGCCCACCAGCCGCGGAGCAGGCTCTCGAGCTGGTGCAGCCGACCGTTGACGCGGCGGTCGTGCACCCGTCGACGGATCAGCAGCGTGTACTCGATCGTGCCGACGACCAGGCCGGCCAGCACAATCAACGAAGCGAGTGCAGAGGTTTGCATGTCCCGATTCTGATCACCGGCCGCGAGCGCGATATCGGCCAATAGTGCCACCCCGCACCCTCCAATCGGCCGAACGCGACATGCCCGAGGCGGCATCGGCTAGTATCGCGGGCGGTCGGCCCGTTGCGGGGTCGGCCAACAGGCCGTCGGCGTTCTCACCGCCGGCGGCCACCCATAGCGCCACCGCAGGAGGACCAGCCAGCCCGATGACCGGCGACACGGTGGAGTGCTTCAACTGCGGGCATGCGAACCCCGCGTGGGCGCAGGTCTGCCGCAACTGCGGGGTTCCGCTCCGTCCCGGCGTCGCGCACACCGCTCCCAGTGGCCGGTTCCCCACCGATCGCGACTCGCTCATTTCGCTCGTGGCCGCCATCGGCGCCATCGCGGCGGCGGTGGTGGCCGGGCTCTTCCTTGCCAACCTCAGCCCCTCGGCGCCGACGGTCGGACACGGCACGCCGAGCCCGATCGGCAGCGCCGAACCGAGCGGGACCTTCGGTGCGGTGGCGACGGCCACCCCGGTCCCGACCCCGACCCCGGCGCCGACGCCCGTGCCGCTCTCCGGCACGCTGACCTTCGGGAGCGGCGTGGACAACTCGGGCAACCTGACCGGCAAAACGAGCACCTTCGCCCCCGGCGGCGTCTTTGCCCACCTGATCACCAATTCCAAGGCGTTCGGCGTTGCGCAGATCGGCGAAGGCGTGGTCGAAATCGCGGCCGATGGCAAGGAGTCCCAGGTCGTCGATCCCGCGCAGAACCTGCTCGGGGTCACGCCGAGTGCCAAGCGGGCCGTCTTCTCGGTCAGCACCGATGCGCTGCGCAATGCACTCGGCGGACCTGGAAAATACCGGATGGAGATCTACATCGGCAAGAAGAAGATCGCGCAGGCGGTCTTCACGATGACCGGCGGCTGATCTCCTCCCAGGCAGCGCCGTACAGGTCCGCGCGGATGGGCAGGTAGCCGGGGTAGTCGTGTCTGGCGCGCTCGATGACCGCCGATTCGATGGTCACCAGCTCCACCGGTTCTGTGCTCTCGACCAGCATGTTCCCGCTCGGATCGACCGCCACCGACGGGCCGCCGATCAGCACGCCATCCTCCGGATGCGGCCGATTGACCGAGATCACGTAGACCGCGCTCGTCAGCGCAATGGCGCGAAAGACGACCTTCCAGCGCGGGTAGGTCCGCTCCTCGCTGGCGCGCGGGGCGAGAATCGCGTTGGCGCCCTGGGCGCCGAGCAGGTGCGATCCCTCGGGCCGGTTGATGTCGGAGCAGAGCTGGACGCCGACCGGCATGCCGAAGGCATCGATCGGCCGCGGCGCATCCATCCCCGGTTCATAGTGGCTCGTCTCCCAGAAGCCCGGCTCCTCCGGCAGGTGCAGCTTCTCGTAGGTCGCCACCAGCTTCCCCGACCGGTC
>JBBRGH010000663.1:0-1865 GCA_038240915.1 Gemmatimonadales bacterium
CGCGTAGAGGCTGCCCGAGAACAGCACCGTGCCCGCCACGAACAGCCAGCCGGCCCACTGCGCCGCCGCGCCGGGCCAGCGCGTCACAGCCCACGCGACCGCCAGCAGGGCCAGCGCATGGTACATCTGGTAGCGCGCGCCGGTCTCGAACACGCCCAGCAGGTCGGGGCTCAGCCGCGAGCGGAGCGCGTGCGCGCCGAACGCGCCGGCCGCCACCGCGATGAACGCGGACGCCGCGCCCAGCCCGAAGAAGGTCCGGTCCACGCCCCTCACCGGACCGGTGGGGCGGCCGCGGCGACGACCCTGCGCGCCGATTCGGCCTGGTCCGCCCACCCGGCCAGCAGGGCGATCACGCCCAGGAAGACGAGGTCGCCCAGACCGATCAGCGTCACGCTGGATGGCGGCGGCCCGAGGATCGACGCCGCGTACGTCGCCACGAGCAGTACGAGCACCACCGCGAGCCGCACCGCCCGCACAGGATGCCGCCGCGACCGGCTGCGGACGTAGAGCGCGACGCCGCCCGCGAGCATGATCAGCTCGAGGCCGACGCTGAGCCCGAGGTGACGCCAGAGCCCGAGCCCGACCTTGAGCGAGTCGTTGCCGGCGAGCGGGAGGTCGCGCACGTGCACCACGAGGTCGAGCAGCCAGTGCGACACCACCGCCGCGCCCACCAGCGCCGACGCCTGCCAGTGCCGGGTCGTATCGCGCGTGGGCCACGAGTAGTAGAGCGCGGCCGCGGCCAGCCCCCACGCCAGGCCGCCGACCAGGCTGTGCGTGATCGGAGAGTCGTAGAACTGAAGTGTCAGCAACGGGTTCTCGTCCGGCAGCACGCGGACGTGCTCCCAGCCGAGCAGGAGAAACGCACCCCAGAGCAGGTCCACCAGCTGGGTGGCGACGAACAGTGTGCCGAGCGACACCTTGGGCTCCACCCGCTTGAGGGCGAAGGCGACGCCATAGTGACCCAGGAACATGTCGGGACCTCCGCGTCAGGGCCTGCCGCCCGCGAGCCACGATCCGCCGTCCACGACGAAGATCGCGCCCGTGATCCACTCGCCGGCCGGTCCGGCGAGGAACGTGACCATCTGTCCGACGTCGGCCGGCGTGCCCCAGCGGCCGAGCGGAATCGCACTGGTAGCGTACTCGTCCATCCGTAAGAGGTCCGGCGCGCGCGCGTCAGGCGGCGTGAACGCTTTCTTCACGCCCTCGGTCGGGATCGGGCCCGGCGCCACCGCGTTGACGGTGATGTGGTCCGGCGCCCACTCGAGTGCCAGCGTGCGCGTCAAAGCGTCCACCCCGGCCTTGGCCGCCGTCGCATGCGCCATCAGCGGCCAGCCGCGGTAGTGCAGCGTCATCGAGATCGAGACGATGCGGCCGCCGCCCTGCGCCTTCATGAGCGGGTAGGCGGCCTGGGCGCAGTAGAAGCTGCCGTAGAGGTCGGTCTCGATCACGGCCCGCCACGCGTTGGGCGAGAGCGTGGCCGACGGCGCGTAGAAGTTGCCGGCGGCGTTGTTCACCAGAATGTCGAGCCGGCCATGCTCGTCCGCGACCCGCTCCATCATGCGCGCCACGGCCTCCGGCTCCCGCACGTTGGTCTCGGCCGTGCTCACGCGGGCGCCTTGCCGCCTCAGCTCGGCCGCGGCGGACTCGAGGTGCTCCGGCTTCCGGCTGGCGATGGCGACGGTGGCCCCGGCGGCGGCCAGACACGAGGCGACGCCCAACCCGATCCCGGTCCCGCCGCCGGTGACGAGCGCGACCCGCCCGGCCAGCAGGTCCGGCCGGAAGATGCCGGGCGCCGCGTCCGCGGCGGTAACGCCCCCTCCACGCGGGCTGGCACCCGAGCGGCGAACGCCTCGAGCCGCCGGCGG
>JBBRGH010000664.1:0-1865 GCA_038240915.1 Gemmatimonadales bacterium
GAGCCAACGTGGAAGTGGTGGGCGAGCACGACCTCGGCCACGATCACCGGGCCGACGCCGATCATGATCAGCGCCCACGCGAGCGTCAGCGTGCGCATCCACCGATCGGCCATGAGCAGGCGAAAGCCGTCCATGCGCCCGCCGATGTCCTCCTGCCGGTCGGCGTGAAACGGCGTGCGGATACCGACCAGGAGCAGAGCCGAGACGACCATCATCGCGGCCGAGACCGCGAACACTCCGGGCGCGGTCGTCACCGCCAGGAGCCCGCCGCCAATGCCGGGGCCGAGCATGTAGCCGGCGCTCTTGAAGGCGCCGGCGAGGCTGTTTGCGCGCGCCAGCTCCTCGTCGGCGACCAGGTTGGGCACGGCGCCCTGGACGGCGGCGGTCAGCGCACCCTGGGTGCAGCCCGCGAGCACCATTGCCACGATCGTGGCGAGCATGTCGCCGTGCCAGACGAGCAGGGCGCAGGCGCCGAACCCGACGGCGGCGAGCAGGGCGGAGACGATGATGACGATGCGGCGGTCGTGGCGGTCGCCGACGTGTCCGGTCCACGGCGAAACGGCGGTCGCGGCGCCGAAGATGACCAGCATCGCACCCGACAGCCACCACGCCGATCCGGTGGCCGCATACAGCGCCCAGATCAGCGCCGTGAGCGCGGCGCCGCGGCCGGCATAGGCCAGCCCCTGGCTGATCGCCAGGCGGCGGACTGCGCTGTTTGAGGCATGCGAGCTGGGTGTGTTCATGGTAAGAGGTGGTTGTTGTCGGCGGTCTGCGCCGCTCTGGCGCGCGGCTGCACGCGTGGCGAGACCCTGGGTACAGGATAGCCGTTTCGGCAATCTGCCCACCGGTCTTGAGGGTCGCACTACGCTGCGTCCGTGCTGCTCGTGACCTGGAATGTGAACTCCCTGCGGGTGCGGCTGCCACGGGTCTTGGAACTGCTCGAGAAGCACCGGCCCGACGCGGTGCTGATGCAGGAGACGAAGGTGGACTCGGGCGCGTTTCCGCACGCCGAGCTGGAGGCGGCCGGCTACCGCGCGGCCGATCACAGCTGCGGCCGCTGGGCCGGCGTCGCCGTCGTGGCCCGCACCGAGCTGGGCGTGCAGGACGTCTGCACCGGGCTCCCGGGCGAGCCCGATATCGCCGAGGCGCGCTGGATCGAAGGCACCGTCGCCGGGACCCGGCTTGTGAGCGTCTATGTGCCCAACGGCCGCGAGGTGGGCTCGCCGACGTTTGCGGCCAAGCTCGTGTTCCTCGACGCGATGGCGGTGAGGGCGTCGGAGCTGGCCACGGCCGGTCCGGCCATGATCGCCGGCGACATGAACGTGTGCCCCACCGACGCCGACGTCTACGATCCGGCGGCCTTCGTCGGCTCCACCCACGTCACACCGGAGGAGCGCGCCGGGCTTGGCCAAGTGGCGGCGGCGGGCTTCGTCGATTCCTACCGGCACCTCGAGCCGGACGCGCCCGGGTTCACCTGGTGGGACTACCGCCAGGGCCACTTCCATCGCGGGCTGGGCCTTCGCATCGACCTCGCCCTGCTCACCGCCGGCCTGGTGCCGCGGCTGCGGTCATGGGGGATCGACCGCGTCTTTGGCATGGTGCCGAAGCCGTCCGATCACGCGCCTCTGCTGATCGAGCTGGCCGAGGGATGAGGGCTACCCCTTGCGG
This sequence comes from Gemmatimonadales bacterium, assembly GCA_038240915.1. Classification (GTDB taxonomy): domain Bacteria; phylum Gemmatimonadota; class Gemmatimonadetes; order Gemmatimonadales; family GWC2-71-9; genus CAVVWJ01. Next base: position 1,669 of record JBBRGH010000664.1, read on the forward strand.
GTGATTGACTCTTCGTGATCCGCCAGGAGACTTGAATTGACTTCACCGTCTCGGGACGGCTTTCGAGGAGAGGAAACCTCATGGGTGTAGGCATTCGGACACGCCTGACCGGTGGCGCCGGCTCAGAGCGCGGCGAGCTCACGGACGACGACGTGCAGTCGGCGCTCGGCCGGCTCTCGGCCTACGATGCGCAGCCG
>JBBRGH010000665.1:0-1863 GCA_038240915.1 Gemmatimonadales bacterium
ACCGCGTCCAGCTGCCGAACATGGCCGAAGGTGAAGGTGCGCAGGCACGTCCCGAGCGTGGACGGTGCCCGCACCCCCTGGAACAACCGGCGCATCGCGCCGTGCCGCAACACGTCCATGTCCTGGATGCTGTCCGCGCCGACGACCATCCCCGCGACCAGCGCCGGGATCTTCAGGTGCGCGTTGACACCACCGGGCCGGCCAAGCCGGACGTGCTCACCGACCAACCGGTGCAACCCGGCCCGCTCAGCCAGCTGCAGCACCGGCGCAAGACCCGCACACGACACCAGATTCGGATCATCAAACACAGCCGTGACGCCATGACACACTCGCATCTCGCGGATGCCCCTCTGTTGCGGTGAAAAGATCCCTAGACAAGATCGATTCTCCCGCAGCAGAAGGGCATTCCGTGGCTACGACGCGCTCACCACCGGACCCAGCACGGTGGATCCGATGCTCCTACTGTCAAGTGGCGGCTAGAACGGGAAGGGCGGCGAAGACTTCGCGGGCGATGTAGCGCTTGAGGCAGCGGATCGCTTCGGTCTTACTTTTGCCGTCCGTGACGCGCTTGGCGAGGTAGTCCTTGGTGCGTGGGTCGCAGTTGAGACGGACCAGCGCGATGCGCCACAGGGCCGCGTTGGCCTGGCGGTCGCCGCCGCGGTTGAGCCGGTGACGATGGATCTTGCCGCTGCTGGCCTGGACAGGGCTGACGCCGCAGAGCGAGGCGAACGAGCGCTCGCTGACCAGTCGCTGAGGGTTGTCGCCGGCGGCGAGAAGCAACGTCGAGGCGACGTCCGGGCCGACGCCCTTGAGGGCGGTCAGGGGGGGCGATCTGCTCGGTGATGCGCTTGAGCCGTAGCTTCACCTGCTCGAGCCGCTCGGCCAGGAACAGGGCTCGCTGCGCGAGCTCCCGCAGAGCGAACCGGGTGACCGCGGCGAGGCTGTCGTCGTCGGTGTTGACGCGGAAGGCGGCGCAGGTAGCGAGCAGCTCACGCTGGGACAGATCGCGGAGTCGGGCTCGTAGCTCATCGGAGGCGGTCACCAGCAGCGCTCGCAGCTGGTTCAGTGCCTGCGTCCGGGCCTTGGTGGCGCTGCGCTGCAGCACTTTCAGGGTCCGCAGGGCTTCGACCGGCCCGTCGTGGGTCTTCGGGGTGGCGTTGGCCTCGCCGGACAGCACCGCTCGGGCGGCGGCGATCGCGTCCACGACGTCGGTCTTGCCGTGCCGCCGGCGGACCTGCCGATTGGGTCGCATGACCTCCACGACCGTGACCTGCTCGGCCCGCAGGTGCCTGGCCAACGCCACCCCATAGGTGCCGGTGCCCTCGACCCCGACCCGGTCGAGCTGACCGAAGGTCCGCATCCACCCGAGCAGGCGCCGGTAGCCGGCTGCGGTGGTCGGGAACTGCTCGGTCCCCAGGACTCCGCCGACGGCGGTGACGACCGCGGCAACGTGCACATCGGAGTGGGTGTCGACGCCGCCGGTGACGGCTGCGCCTGCTTCTGCGATCGTGGTCATGTCCGTCCTCTGGTTGGCGCTGGCAGGGCGGGCACGGCGCGGCGGTGGTCGGACAGTCCAGGGACGGGTGCCTGGTGCAACAGGCTCCTACGAGGTCACTCCCACCAGCGGCGTGCCAGGTCGTCTCCCGCCCGACCGACGGATCGGAACCAGGGCAGCAGTTCGCGCCGGGGCTAAGAAGAGTCAGGCCGGGCGGGAGAACGACTCCATCCAACATCCCTGGGCTTAGGCGCGAGGTGACCAGGTAGCCGCGCATCACATCGATATCCGCGCCGGCGCGATGTGCTGCCGCGCGTAACCAGGTGATGTTCCCATGTCCCCCTTCTCGCACCGCGCTCGTTGATGCG
>JBBRGH010000666.1:0-1856 GCA_038240915.1 Gemmatimonadales bacterium
CCGCGCGCTGCTCGGTCCCACCCCCTCGGACGAGGAGACCGCACCGATCGACGTGGTCGCCGCCCAGCTGGCCACCGACCTTCCCGAGCGGGGCAGCTTTTCCCTCGCGGAGACGCTGGCCCGCCGAGCCGCCGCGGCGGCCGAACGGATACCACTGCCCGAGGTCGCCTGCCAGGCATGGTTGCTGATCGGCTGCCTGATCCGGCCCGGCGACGCGGACGCGGCCCACACGTGTTTCGAGCGGGTCTGGGCTATCGCCACCGAGCACGACCTGCCAGTGTGGCGCATGCGGGCACTGATCCGGCTCGGTGGCCACGATGCCTTTCGGGACGGCAGCATCACGCGCCTTGAACGCGCGCGTGACGAGGCCCAACAGGCGGGCGCCGTGACAGCGAGCTACGACGCCGAACTGAGCATCGCGATACAACTCGTGCTCTTCGGTGACTACGCCGCGGCCCGCGAGACCGGCGAACGGATCTGGTCGCCGGTCTCGCGGCTGCGACTCACCGAGGCCGTGCAGTATTCGCTGTACATCCGCGCAGTCCTCGCCGCGCATCAGGGACGCCGCCGGGACATGGATCGCGCGCTGGCCGAACTTCGCCGATCGGGCGGCGACCAGGCCGCGTATCCGCCGATTACGTTCGGACTCGCCCGGGCGGTCTGCGCCCTGCTGGAAGAGGACCGGTCGCGGGCGGCCGAGGAGCTGGCCCAGGCCAACCGCTGGGAGGACGAGCACGTCGCACACTTTCAGTTGACCGGCCGGTACGGCCTCGAAGTCCTGCTCAGAGTGCTGGACGGCAGCGCGGGTGACGCTGACGTCGATGTCGCGAAGAGCGAATCAGCCGGTCGCGCGCGATGGAACCGGCAGTTCCTCCACTTGGCGCGCGCCGCTCTCCATGGCCGGGCCGGCCGGCCAGCCGAAGCGGAGGAGGCGGCGGCTCAGGCCTTCGCCGACGCCGCACCCTACGGGATGGCCCGGCACCTGGGAGCCCGACTGATCGCGGAGGCGGCACTGACCGACGGCTGGGGGACACCGGTCGCCTGGCTCCGAGACGCCGAAGGCTACTTCTTCACCGCCGGCATACCGGCCGTGGCCAGCGCCTGCCGCGCACTGCTGCGGGGCGCGGGAGCGCCGGTGAATCAGCGCCGCCGGGGAGTCGAACGGATACCCACGCCGCTGCTCTCGCTCGGCGTCACCGTGCGCGAGTTTGAAATCCTGCAACTTCTGGTGAACCGGCCCGGCAACCGCAGCATCGGCGCCCGGTTGCACATCTCACCACGGACGGTGGAGAAACACGTCGCGAGTCTGATCGCCAAGACCGGGCTCACCGATCGAAGCGCGCTCGGCGAGTACGCCACCCAGACGTTGGGATGATCGGGGCGCTCGGGACCCGTATCGAAAGACAGATTCACATTCATCGATCTATTGGTACGGTGTGAGGAACGGCTCCCGCACGCCTGGAGGACACATGCGCCGCACCGCCGCAATCCTCGCCGCCTCGGCCCTCGCCACGCTCGGCACCCTCGCCATCAGCCCGACCGCCGCCTTCGCCACCGCACCCGCCCCGCTATGCGACAGCGGCGGGTCGCGCTACGTCTGCGACGCATCGACCAGCGGCAGCACCGTCTGGACGATCACCATCACCCAGACCGGCTCCTCGAACACGTTCACCGTCACCACACCCGGGCCCGACATCAGCGCCGGCTGCGCCGCGCACTCCATCATCCATCTCGTCTACACCGGCACCTACCAGGGCACGACGCAGACCAGCGGCATCAACTCCATCCCCTGCAACACCGGCCCCTGGCGTTAACCGCGGTAGCGGTCAGGCGATCCGGCGGACGACCGTCCACTG
>JBBRGH010000667.1:0-1856 GCA_038240915.1 Gemmatimonadales bacterium
GGTATACCCCGAGACATAGATGACCTTGAGGCCAGGCTGCGTGTTCCGCAGGGTTTCCACCAGCTCGCGCCCGCCCATCTCGGGCATTACCACGTCGGTCACCAGCAGGTCGATCCCGGCGCCACGGCTTCCGGCCACCAGCAACGCGTCGCGCCCGTGGCGGGCGGTCAGCACCGTGTAGCCGAATTCGGTGAGGACCTTCCGCACCAGTTCACGCACACCGTCCTCGTCCTCAGCCACCAGCACCGTTTCCGTGCCGCGCAGGGCCTCGCCGCCCAGTCCATCCTGGGCGACCGACTCCGGCTCGGCCTCGAGTCGCGGCAGGTACACCTTCACCGCGGTGCCTTCCCCTGCCTCGCTCGACACCCGGACCACCCCGCCGTACTGCCGCACGATGCCGAACACGATGGCCCGCCCGATCCCGCCGGCCGGGGCGGTCTCGCTCGCCGGCTCCCCGTCCGCTCCCGCCCCCGAGTCGCCCACCGTGAGCACGATATAGCGGCCCGGGCGCACCGGCCGGCCGCGGCTGAGGCCGCTGATGCGGCGCTCCGAGGTCTCGATGGTGAGCCGGCCGCCCCCGGGCATCGCGTCGCGCGCGCCGAGGATCAGGTTGACGACGACGTGTTCCATCTGCGCCGGATCGATCCGTACCGGACCCAGGCCGGTGGCCAGCCGCAGGTCGAGCGTCACGTCGGCGCCCACCAGCCGGCGCACCAGCGGCTCCATGCCGCGGACGACGTCGTTGAGGTTGACCGGGCGGGGCTCCTGGGGCTGCTGGCGGCCGAATGACAGCAGCTGCCGGGTCAGCAGCGCCCCGCGGTCGGCGGCCAGACAGATCCGCTGCACGTCCTGCCGCCGCCGGTCGTCCGGCACCAGGTCGAGCAGCAGCATCTCGCCGAAGCCGCGGATGGTGGTGAGCAGGTTGTTGAAGTCGTGCGCCACCCCGCCGGCGATCCGGCCCAGGGCCTCGGCCCGATGGGCCTGGCGGAGCTGCTCCTCGCTCTGCTGGAGCGCGGCGCGGGCGCGGGCGCGATCGGTGGTGTCGGTCGCCAGCACCAGCCGGGCCCGGCGGCCACCGAGCTCGACCTCGTGGCTCACCAGTTCCATGTCCACCCGGCTTCCGTCCCGCCGCTGGTGGTGCGCCAGCGCGACCTCGCCCCGGAGCGGCGCCCGGTCGGCGACGGCGGTCGACAGCGGCGCCACGTCGTCGGGCGCGAGGAGGTCCATGATGGTCATCTCGCCCAGCTCTTCCCGGCTCCAGCCGTAGTGGTTCACCGCCGCCTCGTTCACCGCCAGGATGGCCAGGGTGTCCCCGTCGAAGATCCACATCGGCTGCGGGTGGGCGTCGAAGACGAAGCCGGCCCGGCGCTCGGTCTCGACCGCATCCTGCCGTAGCCGGACGTTGTCCACCGCCAGCCCGGCGTGGAGCGCCAGCTCTTCGACCAGGTCGATATCGGCCGCGTGGAAGTGGCGACTCGAGTCGGTGGCCATGGCCAGAGTGAGGAAGCCGACGGTCCGGTCGCGGGCCCGGAAGGGCACCCGGAGCACTTCGCGCGGTGCCAGTGCCCGATAGAGCTTGAACTGCTCCTCGTCCGACGCCGACTCGCGCAGCAGCGCCTCGGTCGCCTGGGCCACCTGGGGCGACAGCGGCGCCCGGGGGAACGGCAGCGCCCGCGGGCCGTACTCGGCCAGGGCACGCACCACCATATCGCGCGAGGCATCCCGGTGCGCGCCGGCGACGAAGCGGAGCGTGCCATCCTCGCCGGCCACATGGATGGCGCACCAGTCGGCCAGGGTGGGGACCAGGAGGTGCGACAGGTCGCGGAAGATCTCGTCGAACCGGCGGGCGGAGGTGA
>JBBRGH010000668.1:0-1851 GCA_038240915.1 Gemmatimonadales bacterium
GACCGGATCGGTGAGCGCACCCAATTTCCCCGACTGGCGATCCCGGGCGCACGCCTTCCAGAGCATGGCGGCCTCACGCGGTATGGCCGTCTCCCTGCTCGGCGCCGGTGAGCCGGAGGAAATCTCCGGCGCGATGGTATCGTCCGATTTCTTCCGCACGCTGGGGGTGACCCCGGTCCTGGGGCGCGGTCTGTTGCCGGGGGAGGACCAGGGGCAGGGGACAGTAGCGGTGATCTCGGAGGGTCTCTGGCGCGACCGCTTCGGCGCGGATCGCGAGATCCTCGGCCGCACGGTCAACCTGAGCGGCCGGCCCTATACGATCGTGGGCGTGGCGCCCTCGTCTCTGACCTATCCCGGCCGCTCACGGGTCTGGATCCCGTTCGGCTTCGGGCTCAGCCGGTCGACCGACCGGAGCTCGCATGCGTACGACGTGATCGGCCGGCTCACGCCTTCGGCCACGGTCGCCACGGCGCAGGCGGACATGAACTCGGTGGTGCGGGCACTGGCCGAGGCCTATCCCGCCGAGATGGCCGGCCGGGGTGCCGCCGTCATCGCGATGAACGAGGATGTGGTCGGCGCGGTGCGGCCGGCACTCCTGCTGCTGTCGGGCGCGGTGGTGCTGGTTCTGCTGATTGCCTGCGCCAATGTCGCCAACCTGCTCCTGGTGCGCGCCAGCAGCCGGCAGCGCGAGATCGCCCTCCGGGCGGCGCTGGGCGCTGGGCGCTGGCGACTCATCCAGCAGGCACTGGCCGAGGCCGTGCTGCTGGCGGCTGCGGGAGGCACGCTGGGTCTCCTCCTGGCCGGCTGGTCGGTCGACGCGCTGATCGCGCTGGGGCCGCGCGGAGTGCCCCGCCTGGCCGAGATCACGATCGACGGCCGCGTCCTGACCTTCACGCTCGCGGTGTCGGTCGCCATCGGCTGCATCTTCGGTCTCATCCCCGCGATGGTGGCCGCCGGCCAGGCGCCGGCGGGCGCGCTTCAGTCCGAGGGCCGGGGCGCGAGCGGCGGCAGACACCGCAGCCGGTTCCGGGCCGGCCTCGTGGTCGCCCAGATCGCCCTGGCGCTGGTGCTGCTGATCGGGTCCGCGCTGCTCATCGTCAGCGTCCGCCGTCTGGCCGGTGTGGATCCCGGGTTCCGTCCCGAGGGTGCCGTCTCGTTCGAGTTCAACGTGCCGTCCGCGAAGTACGAAGGGGTCGAGGCCCAGCGCAATTTCGTCGGGCGCGTGCTGGGGCAGTTGCGGGAGACTCCGGGTGTCTCCCGGGCCGGCTCGGTGTTCTACCTCCCGCTCGGCAGCGGCCAGACCAACGGTGACGTCTCCGTCGAGGGCAACCCGCCGGCCGCGCCGGGCCGCGAGCGCTACGCCGGCTACCGGATCATCATGGGCGAGTACCTCGAGACCATGGACATCGCGCTTCGGCGCGGTCGGACGCCGGGTCCGGCAGACGTGGAAGGATCGCGGCTGGTGGCCACGGTCAACGAGGCGTTCGTGCGCGAGTTTCTGCCGGACCGAGATCCGATCGGCCAGCGGATCACCTTCGGAAGCGCGGACGACAAACCCGAGTGGCGGGAGATCGTCGGCGTGGTGGCGGACGTCCGCCATCAGGGTCTCGCCCAGCCCGCCGATCCGGAGGTCTACGTGCCGGGGCGACAAGTCGGCGACGACTTGTGGTCGATCTTCGCTCCGACCCAGATCTCGTTCGTGGTGCGAACCGCTCTTCCGCCCCAGACCATCGCCGCGGCGATCAAGACCGCGGTGCACGACGTCGACCCGGAACAGCCGGTGTCGCGCCTCCGTCCCGTCGGCGAGCTCGTGAGCGATTCGATGGCGCGCTACCGCTTCAGCATGCTCCT
>JBBRGH010000669.1:0-1843 GCA_038240915.1 Gemmatimonadales bacterium
GGCTGCACAGTGCTCAACTTGTCCTTCGGCGGATACGCGCTGGACGACCTGCCACCGGTCGCCATGACGGCCGCCATCGACATGATCAGTGCTGATCCCCGCGAGGGCTTCGGCCGGAACAACACCGTGCTCGTCGCCGCGGCCGGCAATTTCGGCAAACGTCGGTTGGTCTGGCCGGCCGCCCATGACGATGTGCTGGCAGTGACCGCCCGGACGGCAGCCGCCGGGACCGGAACCGGCGCCAGCAGGAAAGGCGCGGCGCCAGCCGACGACGCCGCCGACGACGCCGCCGATTCGGTGCCCAGCTGGTCCGACCGGGGCTGGTGGGTCAACGCGAATACCCAGGGAGAAGACCTGCGGGGCCACTTCGTCACCTTCACCGAGACCGGCAAGGGCGGCCAGTCTTTCGCTGGCGGGGCGTCGTGGGCCGGCACGTCTTTTGCGACGGCCTGGTTGAGCGGCCAGATTGCGCACGAACTCTCCCTGAGCGGATCAGGCACGCCGGCCCGCCGGGTGGCGAGCGAGCTGCTGGCGCGCGGCCGCTTTACCCCCGAGCTGGGCTACGCCGTCGCCGGTCAGCGGGCGGCACTGGGAAGCTGAGTCAGACGATCACCCAACTGGTGGTCAGCATGCCACCGCCGCTCAGCGCGCCTCGCAATCGAACCGGTCCTGGCGCAACCCCGTCGACCACGAACCGCCCGAGTGAGTCCGGAGCCACGGCCAGCACACCGTCTCGGTGGTCAAGCTCCATCGGCCGCGGCTCGGCACCGATGACCTGCCCGACCAGTCGTCGAGCGCCGTTGCGCACGGTGACTTCCACCTCGATGGCCAGTCGCGGGCTGGCGAAGGACACCAGCCGAGAAGGGCCGCCGCCGCGGACCAGGGCCCCGGCATCCAGGGCGGAGTCGGCCACGAGTTCGGCCAGTTCGGCGTCGAGTGCGCGCAGCTCGAACGCCGCCAGCCCGGCCTCATGCACGATGGCGGGCACCGGATCATCCCGGCTGGCCGCCGCTCGTAATTTAGCCACCAACTCCTCGTCGGCCAGTTCCACCTCGAGGGGTTGCGACCACTGTGGCGGGTCGCCGCCCGGGTCGTGCGTGCTGCCGCTCGTCATGCTCCCCCTCCTCCCGGTCCTTCGAAGTACAGAGCTTCCCGGTGCCGCGGTGATACTGCCTCGGTGATAGTGATCGGTGATCCGGTCCTGACTAGGTCTGGTGAGTCGCCTCCACCAAGGCCCGAAGCCTGGCCAGACAACGACCGCGAGTCGGGCCGATGCTGCCGACCGGGAGCCCGAGGGCGGCGCTGACGTCGGAATAACTGGGCGGTGGCGTCGCCATCAGCACCCGAAGCAGTTGCTGACAGGCGGGCGAAAGCAGGGCGAGCGACCGCCGCAGGGCGGTGTCACGCTCGTGCTCCAGCAGGTGCTCGTCGACCGGCGGGGCATGGTCGTCAACGCGGTCGAGGGTGGCCGCTTCCACCGGGGTAGCCCGACCGGCGAGCCTGATCATCCGCAAACTCTCGTGCCGAGCGGTCGTCGCCAGCCACGCGCCCAGTCGGTCGGGATCCCGGATACGACCCAGATGCTCCACCAGTCGAAGCCAGGTCGTCTGGACGACATCGGCGGCTTCACTCTGACCGAGCCGGTGGCTGCGGGCGATGCTCCACAGCAGTGACTCGTACTCCACGACGATGGCGCGCCAGGCCCCCGCGTCGCCGGCGGCGGCTGCGGCCAGCATTGCCGCCGAGCTGCCGGCCTCCATCACGCTCCCGCTGGCCTCGATCCGAGCCCGATCATGACACACCGTCGCGCCCGGCGGAAGGGACCGTCGCGGCCCGGGCCAGC
>JBBRGH010000670.1:0-1841 GCA_038240915.1 Gemmatimonadales bacterium
TCCGCGGCTCGGCCAGGTCCAGTCCCGCCAAGAACGCGCGCAGCTCGGCCATCGCCACGGCGTTGTGGGCGCCGAGATTGACGGCGCGGAGGAGAGCGACATGGGGCGTCGTCGCGCAGCGCAGGCGAGCAGCTCCGGTCAGGGTTCGTCCAGCGCCCGGAACAGCCGCTTCGGCGCTACCAGACGCCAGGCATCGGCCAGGAGGTCTGCCAGCTCGCTCCAGTCGCTCCGGCGATCGAGCCAGACGCCGACCCATCCGCTGGGCCCGACATAAGGCGGCACGAAAAACCGATCGGGCGCGGCCGTGATCATCACCTCCTGGTTGCCCGGCGCGGCCTTGCACCAGACGGCCGGCCGGCCCGCGCCGTGATGGGTGGCGGCGTCGGCGTACATCGCGAACAGCTTGTTCCGCACCCGGAAGGTCGGCTCGCCCCAGGCCTCGACCTCGTGGGCTTCGGGCAGGGCGAGACAGAGCCGGCGGAGCCGGGTCAGCGGGCGCGGGCTGGCCGAGAGGCGGGGCACGCTACCGGAGGCCCAGCCGCACCGCCAGCCGCCGGGCCAGCGGGCCATCGCGCTCGGCGGCAAAGGCGGGCGCTCCCTGCCAGTCGTGCGACCACACCGGCGTCCGCCGCCGCTCCACCGGTTCCCAGGCGAAGCGCGGAATCACGTGGGCGTGGAGCGCCGGCTCGACGTTGCCCAGGATTTCGTAGTTCACCCGCTCGGCCGCGGTCTCCGCCAGCACCGCGTCGCCCAGCCGCCCCATGTCCTCGAGGAACTGCCGGCGCGAGGCGCCGCCCAGGGCGTTGAGATCGCTGACGACGGGATCGGGAAGCAGCAGGCAGTAGCCGGGCAGGATCTGCGGATCGCCCAGGACGGCCCAGCCCGAGGGCATGCGGCCCACCAGCCGCGCCAGCGTGCCGGCCGCGGCCTCGGCCACCTGGCGGTGAATGGCGGTGCTCAGGGGTCCTCCGGTCCCACCCCGGACGGGGCGCCCGGCGCGCGCGCCCGCGCGGCGGTCGCCTCGTCGAGCCGGGCGCGCAGCGCGGCCAGCAGTGGGTCGGCCGCGGTGTAGCGCTGGCCGTAGTCGAGGTTGAAGGCGTAGTCGAAGTCGGCCGGATTCCGGCCCTGGGTGTGCTGGAGGATCGTCTCCAGCTTGTCGAGCCCCTTGGCCACCCGCGCCTCGGGCGACGAGGCCGCCTCGTACTCGTCCCACAGCTCGACCACCTCGTGGCGGAGGCCGTCGGGCAGCGGCGCCACGAGCTGCAGCAGATCGGCCCGCTCCTGTTCCGCCTTCGGCGCGGCGTTCAGCTGGGCCGGCGCCGGCACGTCCCCGCCGATGGCCTCGCCGAGGTCGTGGATCAGGCACATGCGGAGCAGCCGGGCCAGGTCGAGATGGTCGGCACGGCCGTACAGCAGCATCGCCATCAGGCAGAGCCGCCAGCTGTGCTCAGCGACGCTCTCGGTCTCGCCGGCGGAGGTCCACCCGCTCCGCTTGACCGTCTTGAGCCGCTCGGCCCCACGGAGAAACGCGAGCACGCCGTCGAGGTCTTCAGCGCGCATCGGCCGCGGCCTCGCCGCCGCGCAGGCGGCCCAGGTACGCCCGGATCCGGCGGGCGTTGGTACCCACGTCGCTCATCCCCACGCGGGAGACGCTGCGCACGTCCACCCGGCTGCCCTGACCCTCTGGCCGGATCCTGACGACGACGTCGTCCTTGAAGCCGAACCAGCCGGTCGTGGCCGTGGCCTCGACCCGGCCGGCCGCCGAATCCGCCGCCACCAGCGTCCAGCCGGAGGCGCCGACCGCGTCTCGCGCCCGCTCGAACGCCGCCCCCGGGGCGGTG
>JBBRGH010000671.1:0-1840 GCA_038240915.1 Gemmatimonadales bacterium
TCCAGCGCTTGCACCAGGCCGGTGATCGTCGGAGTGAACGGCGGCCGGCGCAGGCGGTCCAACTCCGAGCGGCGCTTCCCCTCCGGCACCACCAGCAGGGACTCAGGGATCGAGCTCGCAGTGCGGGACCGGACCCCTCAGGAGCATGTGCCGTTCTTCGCGTGGGGTCTCATGATCGCGCTCCACGGGCCGCTCCGTGATCTCGGCGACGACAGCGTGGCGGGAGGGATTCTCCTGTGGGTCGGCTTCGCCGTTCCGGCGGCCGTTCTTGTCCCCTACATGCTTCGGTCTCGGCAGGTGCGGATGCGGGCAAAGTCCCCGACGTGGCTGGCGATAGCGCTCGGCGCCTGGGCCATCGCCGCCGGGCTTTTCCTCCCCCGCCTCCTCGACGGCACCATCGGCTTCGCCTACACCCTAGTACTCCAGCCGTAGATCGTGATCTTTGGCGTGTCGTTCCGGGGAGATGACGCGGCCACCGCTGATCATCCTCGGTTGTGTCGACTCCGAATGATTCCGCGGTGGCCGCGGGCCACAACATAGACCCTGACGCGTGGCGAGGCGGGTTCGATGAGCTGATGGGCCGTGTCGCGGCCCGGTTCGGGCGGGTCGAGCCGCGCCGGCGGGCCGGGGCGTTCGTGCTCGGCCTGCTCGCCGGGCTGCCTCGGGTGAACTGTTGGGCGCTGGCCGAGCACGCTGGTGAGGCCACTCCGGACGGGATGCAGCATTTGCTGGCCCGCGCGGCCTGGGACGAAGACGGGGTCCGCGACGACCTGCGCGAGTACGTCGTGGAGCAGCTGGGGGATCTGGACGCCGTGCTGGTGGTCGACGAGACCGGAGATGTGAAGAAGGGCACGGACACCGTCGGGGTGCAGCGGCAGTACACCGGCACGGCCGGCCGGATCGAGAACTCCCAGGTCGGGGTGTATCTGGTCTACGCCGGCGCCGGTGGACACGCCTTCATCGACCGGGCGCTGTATCTGCCGAAGTCCTGGACCGGCGACACGGATCGCCGGGCCGAGGCCGGCGTGCCCGCCGCGGTGGAGTTCGCCACCAAACCCGCGCTTGCTCGCACGATGATCGCCCGGGCTCTGGACGCCGGTACCCCGGCAAGCTGGGTCGCTGGCGACGAGGTCTACGGCGCCGACCCGCAACTACGCGATGACCTGCAGCAGCGCGGGATCGGCTACGTGCTCGCGGTCGCCAGCAACCACCGGGTGCACACCAGCTCAGGGAAGGCGACGGCAACCGAGCTCGCCGGGAAGCTGCCCGGCCGGGCCTGGCATCAGCGCAGCTGCGGCGCCGGCGCCAAAGGCCACCGCACCTACTCCTGGGCCTGGATCGAGCTCACCGTCGCCGACGCGCCGGGCTGCCACTGGCTGCTGATCCGCCACAACCTGCGCACCGGTGAACTGGCGTTCTACCGCGCCCACGCACCCCGCCCGGTCACCCTGGCTGTTCTGGCACGAGTCGCCGGGCGGCGCTGGACCATCGAGGAGTCCTTCCAGGCCGGCAAGGAACTCGCCGGCCTGGACGAGCACCAAGTCCGGCGCTGGACGTCCTGGCAGCGCTGGACCGTTCTAGCGATGCTCGCCCACGCTTTCCTGGCCGTCACCGCCGCCCGTGAACACGCCCGCGCAGCACCCCCGGACGACCTGATCCCACTGACCCTCAACGAGATCCGCCGGATATTCACCCGGCTCCCCACCCGCCCTGCGCACGACCTCGCCCACCTCCTGCGATGGTCACGATGGCGACGCCGACACCAAGCCACCGCCCGCGCCTGCCACTACCGCCGACGCGCCCAACCACAATGATCACGATCTACGGCTGGAGTACTAGG
>JBBRGH010000672.1:0-1834 GCA_038240915.1 Gemmatimonadales bacterium
GGCCACCTCCGTCTGCCGCCCGCCGGCCACCGCCGTGCGGGTGGCGCTGCCTTCCTCGTTCATGTCCGTTCTCCCGTCAGATCGGTCGCTGTCGGATTCGGTCGTGGCGCTCCCGTGGCCACCCGTGAGAGATAATTCGTCCCGGCGTGGGCCGGAAGCAGGTCGGTCCGCCCGGGCGACCTGTGGAGCCGAGCGAGGTGGGCGCGCCCCCCTGACGGACAGGCGGCGAGCTAGCCGGCCGCCACCGCTCCCTCGGAGGCGCGCACCGCGCGATCCAGCTTGTGGTAGAGCGCCCACGCCTCACTGGCCAGCGCCTCGAAATCGGGTTCGGCCCGCAGGGCATCGTCGGTGGCGCGGCTGGCGTACAGGCTCGCCGCGAGGGCGATGACGACGTCGGTCTTGTCGGTCATGGTGCAGGCCTCCTGGGCCGGAATGAGCGTTAGCCCCGGGGCGTGTCGCTCCGGCGGGTGCGCGCGTCGGGCGCGCGCTGGTCCGCCGGCGGTCCGCCCCGGAACTCGAAGTGCCGCTGGTCGAAGGTGCGCTGCTGGATGCCGAGCCGTCGCGCCTTGCTGGCCCGCGCCACCAGCCGCGTCGCCAGCTCCGCCGCCGGCTGCCACACGCCGGACGAGATCCCTTCATAGAGATGACCGTACTCGGGCCGCAGGCGGCACTCGCGTTGCTCTCCCATGGCGCTTACCTCGTGGCTGGCCCGTCGGGTCTCCGACCGCTCAGCATAGGCCCGGGAGGCCGGTGGGCGATGTGACGCACGCACCGTTGGCCCGATGGATTTGCGGCTCCTGGCCCCGCCGGTCCAGGGGGCAGCCCCGGTATCGCCAGGCGGTGGGTCGGCGGCTAGTCGCCCGGGTGGTACCGGCGCTCGGTGTGCCCCGCGAGCTGGCCGGGATAGAAGTAGACGTCGCGCAGCCGTCCCGTGGCGTACCGCTCCGTCTGGTCGGCGAAGTGCTTCGATCGCGGATCGCCGCTCTCGCCGCCCGCCGTCACCGCCCGCGCCCGCACGCTGTCGCGGCCGAACTCCACCACCGCGACGAAGCTGTTGCCCGACGTGCCGTACATCCGCTTGGTCCCCGGATAGGTCCGGGCGCCGAACGACGCCAGCGATCCCCACCGGGCCGAGGTGAACGGCACCGGGTGGCTCGGCGCCCTGTCGTCGAACCGCTGCACGATATCCCCGGTGAGCCGCTGGAACCGGTTGATCTCGCCCCACGGCGTCCGCCAGGTTCCGAAGTCGCGGGTGAGCCGGTCCACCGCCGTGGCCAGGGCCCGGAGCCGCTGGCCGGCGGTGGCACGGGTGGCCATGAACTCGGAGGGCGCGAGCCCCGCCGCGCGCGACTCGGTCATGACGAGCGCGCCGAACGCTTCGCCCCAGTAGACCGCGACGGCCGTGGCCACCGACGCCGCCGACCAGCGGTAGTCCCAGGCGCGGAGCTCGGCCACCGGTCCGGCGAGCGCGGCCCGGAGCGAGTCGCCGGCCGCCGTGGAGTCGTAGGCCGCCAGCAGTGGCGGCAGCAGCTCGGCGAAGGCGGTGAGGTAGCTGTCGAAGGCGGCGTCGCCGAGCCGCTCCGGGGTGAAGTCCTTCCGTCCCTCCAGCACCCGGATCGCGTGCCGGCCGCGGGGGCTCTCGCCGGCCACGTCCATGTACCCTGGGAAATCGCCGCGCTTCGGGCTGTACCGTCCCGCCGCCGAGTAGGGCCAGTCGTTGGTGTTCTGAATCCAGCCGTTGGGTGGATCGACGACGTGAGGGCTGTCCTCCACCCCGTGGACGCCGTGCCAGGCCGTCGCCGGATCGCTGCCGTCCACCGGATGCGACCAGTCG
>JBBRGH010000673.1:0-1830 GCA_038240915.1 Gemmatimonadales bacterium
TCCAGCATCGCCACGGCGCGGTCGGGCAACAAGGTCCGGTCGCCGGAGGCAAGCCGGTGGAGCATGTCCCGCCGCGCGGTCAACTCCGCGATCCGCCCGGTGAGGCGCCGCTCGACGTCGACCAGCGTGGCGGTGAACGACGCGCCGTCGGCGTCGGCGTCGAGTAGCGGACCAATGTCGGCCAACGGCACCCCGGCGGCGGTGAGGGTCCTGACCTGCACCAGCCGCAACAGCTCGGCTGATCCGTATCGGCGGTAACCCGAGCTGTCGCGTGCTGGTTCGTCGACCAAGCCCAGCTTGTGGTAGTGCCGGACCGTCTTGATCGTGATGTCGGCGAACGCGGCCGCCTGGCCGATGGTGACTCCGTTGGTCATCGACTCAGCTGGCGTCCTGAGCGGCTGCGGTCTCCCGTACGGCAGCGGCGACTGCCCGGAAGTCATTACGCAGGATGTGCGTGTGGTTGCTCCCGACCTTCGCGCTGACCCGCAGATTCGGATTCCGGCGCAGCACCGGATCGAGAGAGGCGCGCATCTGCTCCATCTCCTCTGCGCCACCTCCGAGGTTCGCACCCGTGGCCAGGATGTAGCGCACCGGGCAGGCCAGCCGGTCCAGGACCGGTTCGAGGGCAGCGCAGACCTCGTTGATCTCGATGTTGACCTTCGCGTGCTGAGCGGCGCTCATCGATGCGGCCAGGCCGAACGGACGCGCGAGCGGCAGGAACATCCGCATCTTCCGGAAGGTGCGCCGGATCCGTTCCCGGTTCTCCTCCCCGGTGAGCCCGAACGGAACCGCGCCGTCGACCGAGACCACGCCGGCGATCCGGTCCCGGTTACGGTCGGCCCAGTGCACCGCGAGTGCTGCACCGTAGGACCAGCCGACCACGAGGGGCCGGCCAACCCCGGTCGCCCCGACAACCGCGTCGACGTCGCGAAGACACCCCTCGAAGGAGTAGTCCGCCGACCGCTTCGACCCGCCGCGAGCCCGTTCGTCGTAGGTGATGTGTCTCCAGTCGGAGCCGAGTTCGGTGATCACCCGCCGCCAGGATCGCTGACTGGCGTAGGAGCCGTTGAGGTAGAGGACGGGACGACCGGGGCCGCGGGTGTCGGTGACCGACAGCGCCGTGTCATCGACACCCACCATGCCGGTCCAGGGTGACGTGAGTGAACGAGTCATGGGGGCACCGTGCACCTTGACCTGAGGTCAATGTCAAGGTGGCGACGGGCGCTGATCGACCGAGGTAGATCGACGCTGCGTCAGCTTGGCCTGGCCCGTCACCGCGGCCCTGGCCTGGGTAATGCGCTCACCCGCCACTCCCACCCTCCCCGGCTCAGGCTGCCTCCAGCTTCACCCCACCGCTAGGAAGGCGAGGAGACGGCGGTCTTCCACCTCCATCCGAAACAACAGCGCCTCGCGGCGCACCTACGGCGGCCTCCATGAGCGGCATGCCGCCGATCAAGCACCGCCGCTGACGCGGCACATCCCGCTCGGGCCACTGCCACATTCGTGGCGCAACCGCTGTCACGTGATGGCGCAGCCCACTGTCATTCTCGTGGCGCTCCACAACGCCGACCGCTCACGCACGGCAGGTCCCGGCGCAGGACGCCGCCGCGGCCCCCCGAGGGCACCGCGGCGGTGGTGGTCGTGCGGGTGGTCAGCGGACGCGTGCGGCG
Source organism: Gemmatimonadales bacterium (assembly GCA_038240915.1). Lineage (GTDB taxonomy): Bacteria > Gemmatimonadota > Gemmatimonadetes > Gemmatimonadales > GWC2-71-9 > CAVVWJ01. The sequence continues at coordinate 1,671 of JBBRGH010000673.1, forward strand.
CGGACCGCGCCTGCCGCGGCACCGGCGACCAGGCTCCCGATCGCCAGGCCGATCACCAGGTGGATCGCTCCGGTGGCGGCCGCGACGGCGAGCGGGTCGCCGCCGGCCAGTAGCAGTACCGCCGCGGCAGCGGTGGCGAGGCCGACGATCCAGCCGAGGT
>JBBRGH010000674.1:0-1817 GCA_038240915.1 Gemmatimonadales bacterium
CGGGGCCTGGAAGCTGACGGCCGATATCTGGAACCGGAGCGGCGACGACGCCGCCGCCGACGATGATCGCGGCGGGCCGGCTATCTCCTGAGCTGACTCAGGGGGCCGCGAACGGGGTCACGACAGCAGGCGCCTTGGCCCGGAATCTGGATTTGAGCGCGAAGCCCCACCGGCCGTCGTAGGGGTGGACTTGGGCGGTAGGGCCGCCGTTCCGGAAGACCGGCCCGTCCTCGTTGGCCCATTGAAAGATGCCCCCCGCCAGGTTCCGGACGTTGGTGTACCCCTGGGCCGCGAGCCAGTGAGCCAGTCGGGCGCCCCGATATCCGACGGAGGAATACACCACAAGGGGATCGTTCCTGGCCCGGCCAGCCAGGGGGTGAAGCGAGGGCCGGCCGGGATCGATCCAGACCGCATCACGCAGGTGGCTGACCGCGTATTCCACCGGGCTTCGGGCATCGAGCACGAGCGGCGGGGTCTGAGCCGGATCCTGGCGCCAGCGGGCCAGCTCGGCCCGGTTCACCCACTGGATGTCGGGGAACTTGCGGACGGTCAGGCGGCGGACGATCTCGAAGCCCACCCCGCGGCCGGCGATCAGGACCACCCCGGCGCCGATCAGGATCGGCACCACCACCACCGCAAGGAACAGCCCCAGCCAGGGCCGGCTGCCGGCCGAGCGCCGGGCCCGATCCCAGCGTCCCCCCGTGTCGTGTTCCCGGTCGGTGTCCATGCCTTCCAATCTGGCCCATCGGCGGCCCCGGCGACACCCGGGTGACCACGGTCACGACCGGCTCAGACCTCCAGCGGTATCATTGGCGAGTGGCGACTCCGCTCTCGAAATCCCTCCGCTGGCCCGGTGCACCCGGCGGCGCGTTTGCGCGCCACGTGGTCACGCTGGCCTCGGGTACCGCCATCGCGCAGCTGGTGCTGGTGCTGGCGACCCCGGCGCTCACCCGGCTCTACACCCCCGCGGACTACGGCGCGCTGGCGGTCTACTCCTCGACCCTTACCGTCCTGCTGGTGCTCGCCTCGCTCCGCTACGAGACTGCGATTCCGCTGCCGGAGGACGAGGAGGTGGCCGGCTCCCTGCTGGCGCTGACCCTGCTCCTGCTGGTGGGGATCGTGGCGCTGGTGACGGCGCTGGTCTGGCTGTTCGGCGACGTCTTCGTCACCCGGGCCAAGGTGACGGCGCTGGGCCCATATCTGTGGCTGATGCCGGTGGGCCTGCTGGGGGCGGGCACCTACCAGGCGCTGTCGTACTGGGCCATCCGGCGGAGGGCGTTCGGACGGATCGCGCGGACCAAGTTGACCCAGGGCGTCGGCCAGGTGGTGTCGCAGGTAGGCCTGGGCCTCGCCCGGGCGGGCGCCCCCGGCCTGTTGGTGGGTGACGTGATCGGCCGGGTGGCCGGCGGCGGCGGCCTGGCCCTGCTGGCCTGGCGCGACCGCCCGTTCGCCCGGGTGACGGCGGCGAGCCTCGCGGCCGCCGCCGGCCGCTACCGCCGGTTCCCGCTGCTCACCACCTGGTCGGGCCTGCTCAACGTCGGCAGCCTCCAGCTCCCCTCGATCCTCTTCTCGGCCGGGTTCGGCGCGGCCGCGGCCGGGCTCTACGCCCTGAGCTACAAGATGCTGGTGCTGCCGACGATGCTGGTCGGCCAGGCAGTGGGCCAGGTCTTCCTGGCGCGGGCGGCCGTGCTCGCGCGCGAGCCCGAGCGGCTCCGCCAGCTGACCGAGCGGACCGCGCTCGCGCTCTTCGCCGGCGGGCTGCCGGTGTTCGGCGCGGTGGCCCTGGGCGGTCCCCAGCTCTTCGCCACCGTGATGGG
>JBBRGH010000675.1:0-1814 GCA_038240915.1 Gemmatimonadales bacterium
CGCCGAGTGCTTCGAGACCCTGGGTGGGGTGCCCGCGGTCGTGCTCGCCGACCGGATGGGCTGCTTGAAGGGCGGTGTCGTCGCCAACGTCGTCGTGCCGGCGCCAGGCTACCTCGCGTTCGCCACCCACTATGGCTTCCGGCCCGACTTCTGCGAGGCCGCTGACCCGGAGTCCAAGGGCGTCGTCGAGCACCTCGTCGGGTACGCCAAGGCCGACCTCCTGGTCCCGGGCGCGCCGTTCACCGACCTCGCGGCGGCCAACACGGCGGCGATCACCTGGTGCGCCGAGGTGAACGGCGCGGTCCACTCCGAGACGTCGGCGATCCCGGCCGAGCGCCTCGCTGCCGAGCGGCCACTGCTGCGGGCGATGCCCTCGCTCCGTCCGGCTCCCGCGCCGACGGCCACGAGGACCGTCGACACGTTGCGGACCGTTCGCCACGCCAGCGCGCGGTACAGCGTGCCGGGCGCCTTCATCGGGCGACGAGTGGACCTCCTGGTCGCCGGCGCTGAGATCGTGATCAGCAGCGTGGGTGCGGAGATCGCGCGGCACCGGATCGTCAGCCCCGGCGAGATGTCCCTCGATGATGCTCACTACGGCGGTCCGGCCAGGACCCCGGTCCGGGCGATCCGGCCCCGGACACCGGCCGAGATCGCCTTCCTCGGGCTGGGCCCCGTCGCCGCCGCCTTCCTGCGGGCCGCGGCTGCCTCGGGCACGAGCCGGCTCGGCCATGAGCTCGGCCTGATCGCCGACCTCGCGGCGGCCCACGGCCGCGAGCCGCTCATCGCGGCCCTCGAACGTGCCCTCGCGTACCGCCGCTTCCGGGCGGCCGACGTGCGCTCGATCCTCGCGGCAGGACCGGGGGTGCCGCGCCACCGGGAGCCCGGAGCCTCGCTCACGGTCGCCCTGCCGGCGGTGCCGGTCCGACCCCTCGCGGCGTATGCCCTGGAGCCCGTCGCATGACCGCGACGCCGACACCCCTCGCGCCCGATCTCGAGGCAGCGTTGCGGCGGCTCAAGCTCGCCTCGATCCGCCGGCTCGCCCCCGAGGTCCTCCTCACGGCCAAGGTCCAGCGCTGGGCGCCCGACGAGCTCCTGCGCACCCTGCTCGAGGCGGAGCTCGCGGCGCGCGATGCGTCCAACGCCCGAGCCAGGCTGCGGGCCGCGGGGTTCCCGGTCACCAAGACGCTCGACGAGTTCGCGGTCGCCGAGTCTTCGATCCCGCGGCCCACGTTCGACTATCTCGCCTCGCTCGAGTGGATCCGGGCCCGGGAGAACCTCGTGCTCGTCGGCCCGGCGGGCACGGGCAAGTCGCACACCCTCATCGCCCTGGGACACGCCGCGGTCGAGCAGGGGTTCCGGGTCCGCTACTTCGCCGCCGCATCCCTGGCCGAGGCGCTGTACCGCGGCCTCGCCGACAACAGCGTGGGCCGGCTGATCGAGGGGCTGCTGCGGGCTGACCTCGTGATCGTCGACGACCTGGGCTTCGCCCCGCTCGACGATACCGGCGCCCAGCTCCTGTTCCGGTTCGTCGCCGCCGCCTACGAACGCCGCAGCCTGGGCGTCGCGTCGCACTGGCCGTTCGAGTCCTGGGGCCGCTTCCTGCCCGAGCATACGACGGCGGTCGCCCTGCTCGACCGCCTGCTCCACCACGCGGTCACGGTCGTCACGTCGGGCGACTCCTACCGGATGAAGGAAGCGAGAACGAGAGCGGGTGGGCCGTCGGCCAAGGCCTGAGACCCGCCTTGGGGTGGGTACTTCTCCGCGGCCACCAGTGGGTACCTTGAGATGGCCATTGACAGCCACCCGGCTCGCCG
>JBBRGH010000676.1:0-1808 GCA_038240915.1 Gemmatimonadales bacterium
CGAGCACCTCCCGCTCCTGCTCGTCGAGTACCACCTCTGCACGCTTTGGCATGGCTGCCCTCCTATCGTCGCGGTCGCTGACGATGGAGTTCGCCGCACAGGCCCATGTGCCTGCGGACTAAGGACTCAGGTCACTAGGCGAAGTAGACCACGCGCTCCTGCGCCTTGCGGCGCTCGGTGATGTCCTCGCCTGAGCTGAGCGAGCCGACCACGCGGCCCTGGTCGTCGCGCAGGAGCTTGTTGTGCCAGGCGATCAGCCGCTCCTCGCCGGTCTTCGAGATCACGCGGCCCTCGTACTCCTCGGCGCCGGCCAGCTGGCCCGCCATCAGCTGGCGGAAGACGCCGCGGCTGGCGTCGCGGTCGGCTTTGGGGGACACGAGGTCGTGCCAGTCGCGCCCCACGAGCTCCTCCTCGGAGTAGCCGAGTACCTCACAGGCGCGCTTGTTGAGCAGCTGCACGGCGCCGCCCGACCCGATCACGACGATCATCGTGGCCGCGATGTCGAGGTAGCGCTGGGCGCGGTCGCGCTCCTCACGAAGCAGCGACTCAGACTCGGAGAGCGCCAGGCGCGCGTGCTTTGCCTCGGTCACGTCCATCAGCACGCCCTGGGTGCAGACGGCCGCGCCCTGGTCGTCGCGCACGATCATGTCTCGCTCCCAGATCCAGACCACGCGCCCGTCGCGCGCGATCAGGCGGTACTCGGCCTCGAAGGACTCCTCGGCCGCCAGCGTGCGCATCTCCTCGGCGAGCACGCGGTCGCGGTCCTCGGGATGGAGGATCCCCTCCCAGAAGCTGTTGTCGCCGATCCACTCGTCGGCCGGATAGCCGAGCAGCTCCGCGGCCTGCGGGCTGACGTAGAGGAACGGGCGGTCGCCTTTGAAGTCAGCGATGTAGGTGACCGCCGGGATCTGCTCCACGAGCAGGCGGTAGCGCAGCTCGGCGGAGCCGGTGGCAGCAGCAAGCTCTTGGTCGGGACGGGGCTGCACCACGATTCGCATCGACCGTGGCTTAGGAGCCCTTTAGGTTCGGCGGAGGGCGCGCGGGACGACGAATCGGATGCCCGAGCGGTCGTCGTCGATCGAGCACGTCTTGTTGTCGATCAGGCCGATCCGCTTGGCGTGGGGAACGAGCGTCATCTGGTCGAGGTAGTCCTCGTGCCCGCGCTTCCGGGTGACGAGCCACAGGTAGCCCGTGTCGCGCAGGCGCGAGCGGTAGAGGACGAGCGCCTCCTGGGCGTCGGACATCGAGTCCACGAGCGCGATCGCGCCATCCAGCTCGCCCGAGCGAACGAGGCCGCGCCCCGCGGCTTCCTTGACGTCGCGGCGCAGGCCGGAGCCGACGTCGCCGGCCACCTCGATGCGGTCGCCCGGCTTCACGCCCAGCTTCTGGACGGTGCTGCGGTGGCTGTAGTCGGTCTCCTGGGCCATGGTGTCCTTACGAGTTTGACATTCTAAAGTGACCGAAAATCGATCCAGGAGGGCCGATGGGCTTTATGGACAAGGCCAAGAAGCTGGCCGAGCAGGCCCAGCAGAAGCTGGACGAGGCGCAGCAGCAGTTCAACCAGGGCCAGGGCTCCCAGGGTGAGCAGGGGTCGGGCGTGCGCTACGACCAGCATGGCCAGCCCGTCGAGGGCTCTCCGGCCGGCAACACGGCGCCGCCGTCCGCCGAGCCCGTGGACGCCGGGCCCGCGCCCAGCGAGGAGCCGGCACCCAGCGAGGAGCCGGCACCCACCGAGGAGCCGGCACCCAAGGCGGACACCGGCGACAGCAACGCCACCCCCGACCCCTTCAAGCCGATCCAGTGACGCT
>JBBRGH010000677.1:0-1805 GCA_038240915.1 Gemmatimonadales bacterium
CCGCTCGGAAACACCAGCAGCCCGAGAATCAGGAACATGCCGATCTGCGCCAGCCAGGCCAGCGCGTCGTGCACCCGGAGCAGACCGTTGTGATAGGGGAGGGGACCGTTGCCGAGGACCATCCCGGCCAGGTAGACCGCCAGGAACCCGCTGCCGTGCACCAGGGTGGTGACGCCGAACGCCAGCAGCGCGAACGCCAGCGTGAGCGCCGGGTAGAGTCCGCCGGTGGGGAGCGGAAAGCGCCGCAGCAGCCAGCGGCCGCCCAGCCCCACGCCCACGCCGAGCGCGCCGCCGATGGCGAGCTCGAGGAGCACGTCCACCACGATCCCGCCGGCCGACAGGGTCCCCGGGTGCAGCAGGTTGGCCGTGAGCGCGGTGGTGAGGATGACGGCGACCGGGTCGTTGAGTCCCGACTCCAGCTCCAGCGTCGTCCCCACCCGGCGCTTGAGCTGGAGCCCGCTGCCCCGGAGCACCGCGAACACCGAGGCCGCGTCGGTGGACGACACCACCGCGCCCAGCACCACCGCCTGCGGCCAGGCCAGGCCCCACCAGTGGGCCGGCAGCGCGATCAGCAGCGCCGTGAGCCCCACACCCACGGTCGCCAGCGTGCCGGCCGGCGCCCAGGTCCGCCGGAGCGCCGCCAGCGGCGTGTTGAGCCCGCCGTCGAACAGGATGAGCGCCAGCGCCAGGGAGCCGAGCCGGAAGGCGAAGCCGTAGTCCTCGAAGGCGATTCGGCCCAGGCCCTCGGACCCGGCCAGCATGCCGATGAGGAGGAAGAGCAGGGCGATCGGCACCCCGATCCGGTGCGACGCCCGGCTGAACAGCACGCTGGCCCCCATCAGGAGGCCGGCGATGGCCATGAGCAGCGCGGTGGCGAAGGGCTCGGACGTGGGCATGGTGTCCCAGGGTAGCCCCCGGCGGCCACCGCGCGCTAGTCGGCTAGATCCGCTGGCACCGGGTCGCTCAGTCTCCCCGCCGCGACCGAGTCATCCGGCTCCGGCCGCCGTCGCCCCCCCGGAAATCGAAGTGCTCCTCGTCGAGCATCCGGGCGCACGGCTGCCACCGAGGCTCCCGGGTCTCCAGCTGCCGGCGAACGGCATGCGCCACCAGCTCGGCCGGGAGCCACATGTCCGGCCGAACCTCCGGATACCAGGCCTCGTACGCCTTTCGCAATCGCGCTTCGCGCTCGTGCACCGTGGATCACCGGGTTGAGGGACTGACCCGCTGGATGATGGTCTCCGGTATCTAGAGTAGCGCGAAGCGGGTGCTTCTTATGTGAGGGTGCTCACCCGGGTTTGAAAGGATGTCTCGGAGAGGATGCTCACCCGCCTCGGTGGGGTCGCTTCAGGTCGCGGGGCGGCCCGGGAGGATGGGCCTGCCGCCGGGCGCGGCACGCGGGGCAGAGCCGCAGCCCGCCGGCGTCCGGCGCCCGCCACTCGGGAGGGATCAGGCGGCCCTGTGGAGTCACTCGTCGGTGGGCGACCGCCCGTGCCGGCCCTTGCAACTCACATACCGCGCTCCGCGGTACGCTGGCGTACCGAGCGCCGTGATTATGTTTCCGGCCATGACTCACGAGACCTTCACCGCACTGCTCGCCCTGGTCGGGATCGTCATCATCGTGTCGTCGCTCCTCTCCGGCGCGATCGAACGGACCGGTCTGCCCCAGGTGGCCATCTTCCTGGGGCTCGGCGTCGCCCTCGGCCCCGTCGGGCTCGGCCTGGTGGACTTCGCCCTCGATTCGCCCGCCCTCCAGGTCATCGCCACCCTGGGCCTCGTGCTCGTGCTCTTTAGCGACGCCATCGGCG
>JBBRGH010000678.1:0-1805 GCA_038240915.1 Gemmatimonadales bacterium
AGGTCGGCTACCTGGCCGTCGTCCCGGAGCTCCAGGTCCCCGATCTGCGTGCGATCCGCGGGCAACATTCCGAGGCTGGATACACCTCGGAGTTGCTCACCGGGGAAGAGAGCTGCCGCGAGTACCTGACCTGGACCTTCCCCGACTGGGAGGCCGAGGCCGCCGGGGTCCTGCACGAGCCCCGCGGAGGCTGGGCCGACGCGATGCAGACCGTCCGCCACCTCGCGGCCCGGGCGCGGGCCGCCGGCGCGACGATCCGTGAGGGGGTCGAGGTAACCGGATTCGAGTTCGGCGAGGGCGGGGTCGAGGCGGTGCTCAGCACAACCGGCCCGATTCGCTGCGAGACCGTGATCATCGCCCCGGGGCCGTGGGCCGCCCGCCTCTGGGAGATGCTCGGCCTGGCACCGGAGCTGGAGGTTGCCTCCGGCGGATCGAGCCAGAGACAGCCGCTGAGCGCCTATTGGAAGGCCCAGGAGGGAGAGTTCCAGCTCCCCGGCGTCGGGCTCGGCGGACGCGCTGGTCGCGAGCCGCCGGTGGTCCACCTCGACCAGATCGCGCCGCTCATTTCCGACCGCGACGGCCAGGTGATTGCCGATGGCGCCTGGGGCATCTACTTCCGCTTCGGGCGGACCGGCACCGCGGTCACCGGCGGCGGGTTGCCGGTCCCCGTCTCCGACCCGGCACTCGATCCCTACGAGTCCGAGAACCCGGTCCACGCCGCGGAGGCGGGCTTCGCCGAGTTCTTCACCTCCGGGCTGGCCGCCGCCTTCCGCCGCTTCCGCGGCCACTCCGCCGAGTGGAGCGCGAGCCCCGGGGGCGGCGTCGTCAACCACACCCCCGACAACTACCCGATCTGCGACTGGGTGCTCGATAACGCATACGCGATGATCGACTCCGGCCACGGCTTCAAGATGCTGGCGCTGGGCAGGCTGGTCGCGGCCGACCTGCTCGAGGGCGAGCCTCGCCTCGATCCCTTCCGCCTCGGCCGCTTCGCCCGGGGGGAGACGCACACCGCTTCGGCGGGTCCATACCCCTGGACCTGACCTGTTTTGCAGGGCCCGAGGTGGCGGAGACGGATAGAGTGCGCGTTGGCGTGAGGATGAGACGGTTCTCGAAGACACTGGCGGGGCTGGGGATGTTGCTGATCGCGGGTGCCGCACCCGCGGCGGCGGCCCCATCGCCGGACTGCGCAAACGCCCCCACCCCCAAGGTGATCTACTCCAGCCAGGGCGTGCTCGAGTCGGTGATCGTCGGGCCGGCCGGACGCCTTTACTTCACCTCCACCCCGGCGGGCCAGAGCGGCAGGCTGCTCAAGGTCAACCGTCGGGGGGCGACCCCGAGGGTCCTCGTCGACGGGGTGACCGGGCCCGGCGGCATGGTCTTCCACCGTCACCGGCTCCTGCTCGGCTACGGCGACACCGCGGCCAACGGGGTGAGCGGGGACGCGAATCCCCAGGCCGGCCTCTACCGGGTCAACCCGAGGACCGGCGCCAAGAGGGTGTTCGCTGCGGGCCTCGGCATGGCCAACGGCGTCGCCCGCGGCCCTGACGGAGCGATCTATGCCTCTAACGACTTCGGGATGAAGCTCGACCGGGTCTTCGGTGGGGTCGTCGACCACGGCTGGGCGGAGGTGAACTCCGGCAACGGGCTGGTGGTCGATCGCGCCGGCCGCTACCTCTACGCGGCCCAGACCTTCGGGCCACCGCAGATCGCCCGCATCGAGATCGCTCACCCCGCCAACGTCACCACCTTCGCCGCCGGCACCCCCGAGGACGGCAACGCGATCCTCGACGGGATGACCCGTG
>JBBRGH010000679.1:0-1803 GCA_038240915.1 Gemmatimonadales bacterium
CGTCACCGGGAAGGTGCCCGCGGTCGCGGCCGAGGGCTGCTGCTCCGACAGGTAACCGCTCAGCGCGAGCACGGGGACGATCAGGGCGAACCGCCCGATCAGCATGGCCGCTCCGAACAGGGTGTTGTAGTAGTAGCTGCCGCCCGCCAGCCCGGCGAAGGCGCTCCCGTTGTTGCCGGTGGTCGAGGTGAAGGCGTAGAGGATCTCGGTCAGGCCGTGCGGGCCGGCGTTGCCGAGTCCGTGGAGCCCGCCCGGCAGCAGGGCGGAGAGGGCCGTTAGCGCCAGGATCACGGTCGGGAAGATCAGGGCGTACAACATGGCCACCTGGATCTCGCGCGCCCGGATCTTCTTGCCCAGGTACTCCGGTGTCCGTCCCACCATCAACCCGGCGATGAACACCGTGAGCACGACCATCATCACCATCCCGTAGAGGCCGGCCCCCACGCCACCGAAGACCACCTCGCCCAGCTGCACGTTCAGCAGCGGGACCAGCCCGCCGAGCGGGGTGAACGAGTCGTGCATGGCGTTGACCGCGCCGCACGAGGCGTCGGTGGTGACGGTGGCGTAGAGGGCCGAGTTGGCGATGCCGAAGCGGACCTCCTTGCCCTCCATGTTGCCGCCCGGATTGCCGGCGGCCGCCACCACGTCCACCCCGCGAGCCGCGTGAATCGGATTGCCCCGGGCCTCGGCCCAGTAGCTGGCGCCGACGCCGGCCGCGAACAGGACGAACATCGCCGACCAGACCGCCCAGCCATGCTGCTGATTCCGCACCATCCGGCCGAGCAGCCAGGTGAAGGCGGAGGGGATCGCGAAGATGGCGAGCATGGACCAGAGGTTGGTCCACGGGGTGGGGTTCTCGAACGGATGGGCGGCGTTGGCGTTGAAGAAGCCCCCGCCGTTGGTGCCGAGCTGCTTGATGGCCTCCTGGCTCGCCACCGGTCCCAGCGCCAGCGTCTGCCGGGCGCCTTCCAGCGTGGTGACCTGCCGGTACGGATCGAAGTTCTGGACCACTCCCTGCTGCACCATCAGCAGGGCAAGGATCAGGGAGAGCGGGAGCAGGACGTAGAGGATGCCGCGCACGAGGTCGGTCCAGAAGTTTCCCAGCCGGCCGCCCGAGCGGCGGGCGATGCCGCGCACCAGCGCCACCGCGAGGGCCATTCCCACCGCGGCCGACGCGAAGTTGTGCCAGGCCAGCTGGGTCATCTGGGAGAAGTACGACATCGTCGTCTCGCCCGCGTACGACTGCCAGTTGGTGTTGGAGGTGAAGGAGGCCGCGGTCTCGAACGCCTGACGGTCGGCCACCGGCCCGAACCCCTGCGGGTTGAGCGGCAACAGATGCTGCAGCCGGAGCGCGGCGTAGGTGAGCAGCATGCTCGCCCCGCTGAAGACCAGCATGGCGGCCGCGTAACCGGTCCAGTGCTGCTCTTCGGCGGGATCCACGCCGGCGATCCGATAGCAGACCCGCTCGAGCGGGGCGAGCCACCGCACCCGGCCCTCGTACACCGCCACGAGGTAGCCGCCGAGGGGCGGTGTCACCAGCAGCACCAGGAGTGCGAACAGCCCGATCTGAAGCCAGCCGTTGCCGGTCATGTCAGAAGCGCTCCGGGCGGAGCAGCGAATACAGCAGGTAGCCGATCAGGGCCAGCGCGACCACCAGCGCGACCAGCGACTCGAGGCTCATCGCCGGTCCTCGCGGGTCGAGCGCTCGCCCAGCCGCCGGAGGCCGCCGACATAGGCGAGCATCAGGGCGAAGAAGGCGAGCGTGCCGGTCAGGTAGAGCAGGTCTGCCATAGGTCATCCTCC
>JBBRGH010000680.1:0-1800 GCA_038240915.1 Gemmatimonadales bacterium
CGTGGATTGCTCGACGGTCCAGTCGAACGGCTTCGCGCTCGACAGGGTCAGCACCTGGTCGGTCCGATCGGTGGCGAAGAGGCCGGCCCGGAGCAGCTCGAGCCGGGTGGTGCGCGCGCCGTATTCGAAGCGCGGCATGAACACCATCTGCATCGGCAACCGCCCGCGGGTGCAGCGCATGTGCCGGTGGATCTCGGGGTGCGGACCCGACGGCCGGCCGTCGTCACCCACCGGCATGAAGTCGGTCAGCACGGCCACACCATCCGAGGTGCGGAAGGTCGTCTCGAGGATGTTGGTCCGCGGCAGGTACCGCTGGGTGGACGTCCACTCGCCCTGCGGGCGGATGGACCACGTGCCGCCCCGCTCCGGATCCAGCAACGCGGCGAAGACGCTGCCGCTGTCGAACCGGGGCAGGCAGCACCAGTCGATCGCCCCGTCGAGCCCGATCAGCGCCGAGGTCCGCATGTCGCCGATCAGGCCGTACTCGCTCAGCGTGGGCGCGCGCGTTCCGTCCGCCCGGCGGTCGCTCGCGCCCGAGGGAGCGCCAAGTCCAAGGTCCGTCATCGCCCAAGTATAACGAGACCCTCTATGGACGAGACGCTCCGCGGAGCTTGCCATGCCCTCACGCCCCGCGCACCTTCCAGCATCCTTTCCTCGATACGCATGCGACTGTCCGCCGTTCCCGCGTCCGCCGCCGCGTCACTGCTGCTCGCGAGCGGCTTGGGCGCGGCCTGCCGGCCCAGCCCGCCCGACGGCGTTGCCCTGGTCGGGGCCACGCTGATCGACGGAAGCGGCGGGCCCGCGCTCCCGGATGCGGCCGTGGTGGTGCGGCGCGGCCGGATCGAATCGGTGGGGACCCGCGCCGGGTTCACCCTGCCGCCCCAGACAGTCCAGATCGACCTGACCCACCGCTGGATCATCCCCGGGCTCATCGATGCGCACGCCCACGTCGCGCCCTGGGCCCTGTCGCGCTATCTCGCGTGGGGGGTGACCACCGTCCGCGACCTGCACGGCGACCTGAACGGCATCCTCCGCCTGCGAAAGCAGGTCAATCTCGGCAGCATCGCCGGGCCCCGGATCTACAGCGTCGGCGCGATGATCGATGGCCTGCCGACGACCTACCCCGACGCGATCGGCGCCAACAGCCCGCGCGACGCGCGGAAGGCGGTCGACCGGCTGGTGAACGCCGGGGTGGACGCGGTCAAGGTCTATACCCGCGTGGATCCGGCCATGCTCAAAGCCGTGGTGGACGAAGCCGGCACGTTCAACCTGAAGGTCACGGCCCATCTCGGCCTCACCGACGCGGTGACCGCCGCCCGTGCGGGTGTCGCCTCGATCGAGCACCTGAGCGGGGTGCCCGAGGCCGCGATGTCCGACCCCTCGTCGCTCATGGCGGCCCACTACCGCGGCTTCTTTGCCGGCTGGACCGCGTTCGAGCGGAGCTGGGCCGGCCTCGATTCGGCCGCGCTCGAGCGCGTGGCGAGCGAGCTGGCCCGGCGAAACACGATCCTGGTGCCGACCCTGGTCCTGCACGAGACCTTCAGCCGGCTGGACGATTCGACGGTGCTGCAGGATTCCATGCTCCGCGCGGTCCCCGAGCTCGAGATGCGGCGCTGGAACGTGCCGGACATGATCAAGCGCGCCGGCTGGACGGCCAAGGACTATCCGGCCTTTCGCGCGGCTCGGGCACCACAGGACCGGTTTCTCAGGATGTTCGCCGCGGCCGGCGGCCGGATCGCGACCGGCACCGACGCGTCCAACCAGCTGCTGATCCCGGGCTACAGCGAGCAGCGCGAGCTC
>JBBRGH010000681.1:0-1793 GCA_038240915.1 Gemmatimonadales bacterium
GCTGGCACTCGATCTGCTTCGGACGGCGTGGGCGTTTCGCCGGAGGCGGTGGTGGGCACAGCCGCCGTTTCTCCCGGTGCCGGACCGGACGTACCTGCGCTGGCGCATGCTGACGGCCTACGCCGACGAGGCGGCCGTGCCGCCGCCGGAAGACGTGATCCGCTTCGCGCGCTGGCGCCGCGAGACCATGGGCCTCTGAGGTCCTGACCACACGAGCGAGGAGATGGGGTGACCGGAGCGCGACCGACCGCCGAGCTGCCGCATGTGGTCATCCTGGGGGGCGGCTTTGCCGGCCTGTACGCGGCCAAGAGCCTGCGCGACGCGCCCGTCAGGGTCACCGTGGTGGATCGCCGGAACCATCACCTGTTCCAGCCGATGCTGTACCAGGTCGCCACCGCCGGCCTCAACCCCAGCGACATCGCGTCGCCCATCCGCTCGATTGTCCGTCACTCCCGGAACACCGAGGTCCTGCTGGCCGAGGTGGATCGCGTGGACGTGGAGGGCCGGCAGGTGCACTTCACCGACGGCGCCAGCCAATCCTACGACTATCTCATTGTCGCCACGGGCGCTCGGCACTCGTACTTCGGTCACGACGAGTGGGAGCCGTTGGCTCCCGGGCTCAAGAGCCTCGAGGACGCGCTCGAGATCCGCCGGCGCGTGCTGCTGGCGTTCGAGCGGGCCGAGCGCGAGACCGACGCGGTGCGCCGGCATGCGTATCTCACCTTCGTGGTCGTGGGCGGCGGCCCGACGGGCGTGGAGATGGCGGGCGCGGTCGCCGAGATCCGACGCTATGCCCTGCGCCGAGACTTCCGCCACATCGATCCGGCTGAAGCCACCGTCATGCTGCTCGAGGGCGGACCACGGCTGCTGCCCTCCTACCCGGAGAGCCTGAGCACCTCGGCCAAGCAGAAGCTCCGGCGGCTGGGCGTCGAGGTGCGGACCGAGACCCTGGTGACCGACATCCGGCAGGGCTCGGTGATCGCCGCCGGATGGACGATCCCGACGCAGACGGTGATCTGGGCGGCCGGCAACACCGCGAGCCCGCTCCTGCGCGACCTCCACGCGCCGCTGGACCGGATGGGCCGCGCGATCGTCGAGCCCGACTGCAGCATTCCGGGCCACCCCGAGGTATTCGTCCTGGGCGACGCCGCCGCGTTCGACCATCAGGCCGGCGGGCCGCTCCCGGGCATCTGTCCCGTCGCGATTCAGATGGGCCAATATGCGGCGCGGACCATCGCCGGAGATCTCGCCGGCCGGCCGCGGCGCGCGTTCAGCTACTGGGACAAGGGCCAGCTCGCCGTAATTGGCCGGGGACAGGCGGTCGCGGACATCTGGCGGCTCCACTTCGGCGGGTTCCTCGCGTGGCTCATCTGGATCTTCGTCCACGTGTTCTTCCTGATCGGTTTCCGGAACCGCGTGCTGGTGCTGCTGCAGTGGGGTTGGTCCTACGTCACGTACAGCCGGGGCGCGCGGCTCATCACCGGCGAGGTGCCGAGCCGGGCCGCGGCGCTTCCGCCGGTCGGGATCCCCGCGGCTACCCCGTGAGCCTGGTCGCTGAGCTCAAGGCGCGGGCCGCCGAGCTCGGGTTCCTGGCCTGCGGGATCACGGATCCCGGCCCGCCGCCCCACGCGGATCGGTTGGATGCCTGGCTAGCCAAGGGCTACGCGGGCACGATGCGCTACCTCCATCGCCAGGCACGGCGGCGGAAGGACCCCCGCATCAACGTGCCTGAAGCGGTGGCGGTGGTCGTCCTGCTGGAGAACTACTACGCTCCGGACCCCGCGGCCGACGTG
>JBBRGH010000682.1:0-1791 GCA_038240915.1 Gemmatimonadales bacterium
AGCTGCCGTTGATCGGGTCGCCGCCGATGCCAACGCTGGTGGTGATCCCGATGCCGAGCGCCTTCATCTGAGACGCGGCCTCGTAGCCCAACGTGCCCGACCGCGTGACCAGCCCGACCGTGCCGCGCTGGTAAATGTGACCTGGCATGATGCCGAGCATCGCCTTGCCGACGCTGATGATCCCCGCGCAATTCGGGCCGATGACCGTCGAGCGCTTCTCCTTGGGGTACCGCCACAAGTAGCGCTTCACCATCATCATGTCCTGCGCCGGGATACCGTCGGTGATGGCGCAGATCAGACGAACGCCCGCGTCCGCCGCCTCCATGATGGAGTCGGCGCAGAAGGCCGCGGGGACGAAGATGATCGTGGCCTCCGCGCCGGCCTGCTTCACCGCCTCCTTCACCGTGTTGAACACCGGCCGGTCGAGATGCCGCTTGCCGCCTTTCCCAGGGGTGACCCCGCCCACGAGGTTGGTCCCGTAGGCCATCATCTCCTTCCCATGGAACGTCCCCTTGTCCCCGGTGAAGCCCTGGATGATGACCTTGGTCCCCTTGTCGATGAGGATGCTCATGGCTTTCCGTTTCCGGCCGTCCGGCCCGAGGTCTTGAGAGCGGCCACGACCTTTTCGGCCGCCTCGGTCAGCGTCTCCGCAGTCACCAGATCGAGCCCGCTGTCCTTGAGGATCTTGCGGCCCTCCTCCACGTTGGTGCCGGCCAGGCGCACGACCAGCGGCACCGAGGGCTTGAGCTCCTTCACGGCGCTGACCACACCCTGCGCCACCCAGTCGCACCGGTTGATGCCCGCGAAGATGTTCACCAGGATGGCCTTCACCTTGGCGTCCGCGAGTACCAGCCGGAACGCGTTGCACACCTTTTCGGGCGAGGCGCCGCCGCCGACGTCGAGGAAGTTCGCGGGCGAGCTGCCGGCGTGCTTGATCAGGTCCATCGTGCCCATCGCCAGGCCGGCGCCGTTCACGATGCAGCCGATCTCGCCGTCGAGGGCGACGTAGCTGATGCCGTACTCCGCCGCCTGCGACTCGCGCGGGTCCTCCTCGGCGTAGTCTCTGAGCTCGCTCACATTGGGACGGCGGAAGAGCGCGTTGTCGTCGAAGGTCATCTTGCAGTCGAGCGCGAGGAGCTGCCCGTCGGCCGTCGCCACCAGGGGGTTGATCTCCACCATCGTCGCGTCGAGATCACGGAACGCGCGATAGCAGCCGAGCAGTGCCGTGACGGCCCGAGTGACCTGTGCGGCGTCGAGCCCCAGGGCGAACGCGATTTCGCGGGCCTGAAAGGCCGTGAGCCCCACCGCCGGCTCGACGGTCGAGCGGATGATCGCCTCGGGCGACTTCTCCGAGATCTCCTCGATCTCCATCCCGCCCTGCGCCGACGCGACGATCATCACCCGCTCGCTCTTCCGGTCGAGTACGAAACCGAGATAGATCTCCCGCTCGATGGGGACCGCCGCCTCGATGTAGAGCCGGTGCACCGTGCGGCCCTCGGGGCCGGTCTGGTGGGTGACGAGGCGCTTGCCGAGCAGGGCCTTGGCAGCCTGGCGAACCTCATCCTCGTTGGAACAGAGCTTGATCCCGCCCGCCTTACCCCGAGCGCCGGAATGGATCTGCGCCTTCACGGCCCAGCGGGAGCCGCCGATCTCGGATGCGCGGTACACCGCCTGCTCGGGGCTGTAGGCCACGCCGCCGCGGGGGATCGCCACGCCGAAGCCGGCCAGCAACTCTTTCGCCTGATACTCGTGGATGTCCACGCTTCGCCCTCCGTGAGGATAGTCCCGCTA
>JBBRGH010000683.1:0-1791 GCA_038240915.1 Gemmatimonadales bacterium
TAACACCCACCTCGAGCGCCATCTCTACACGCTCAGGCCGCGAACCGCGGAGGGTGCATTCTCGGCGTCGATGGAGAAGGCCTTCTATGTCTCGCCGTTCATCGGGATGGAGGGCCAGTACAGCGTGCACGTCCGGGCCGACGCGGAGCGGCTATTGATCGCCATCAACGAGCGCCAAGGCGACGCGCCGCTCCTGGCGACGAGTCTCGTCCTGGCGCGCCGCCGGCTGACCGATCGCTCGGTCCTGCGGATGCTCATCCGCCATCCGTTCATGACCCAGCGGACGATCGGGCTGATCCACTGGCATGCCTTCAACCTGTGGCGCCGCGGGTTGCCGTTCCTGCGCCACGGTGGGGCGGCGCGTCCGGGAACCGGGCGGACCCAGGGTCACGGGCCGGTGGCCCGATGAACCGCCTCGTGGCCCGGTGAGCGCATCCGCGCCGGCCGGACGGCTGCGGTGGGTGTCACAGCGCCCGCTCGAGTCGATCGCCGAGCGGGTCTGCCTGGAAGCCGCGTCCCGGATCACGGTCGGTTGCCTGACGGTCGTCCTGCCCGACGGTCGGCGCCACGCATTCGGGGATCCATCGTCGGACCGTCGGGCGGAGATCCGGATCCACGATCCGGCGTCGGCTGTCCGCCTCTTCCTGCGCGGTGAGACGGGCGCCGGCGAGGCCTACATGGACGGCCTCTGGTCCTCACCCGACCTGGTGGCGCTGATCGAGCTGGCTGCCCTCAACCGGTCCGCGCTGGCGCTTAGCCAGGGCTGGTGGCGCCGCGCGCTGCAGGTGCCCAGAACGATCGCCCATCGGGCGCGACGGAACACGAAGGTCACTGCCCGCCGGAACATCGCGGCTCACTACGACCTCGGAAACGAGTTCTACCGGCTCTTCCTCGACGAGACGATGACGTACTCGAGCGCGATCTTCGAACGCGCCGACCAGGCCCTCGCCGACGCCCAGCGCACCAAGTACCGCCGGATGGCAGAGGATGCCGGGCTGGTTGCCGGCATGCACGTCCTGGAGATCGGGTCGGGCTGGGGCGGCTTCGCCCTCTACGCGGCCGGCGAGCTGGGCTGTCGCGTCACGTCGATCACGATATCGCAGGAGCAGCACGACCTCGCCCGCGAACGCGTCCGGGCAGCCGGCCTGGAGCACCTGGTCCAGATCCAGCTGCGCGACTACCGGGAGATCAGCGGGACGTACGACGCCATCGTCTCGATCGAGATGCTCGAGGCGGTCGGCGCCGAGTACCTCGCGACCTTCTTCCAGGCCTGCGATCGAGCGCTCGAGCCCGGCGGAAGACTGGCCCTGCAGGTCATCACCTTCCCGGACGCCCTCTATGAGCCGCAGCAACGCGGTGCCAACTGGATCCAGACGTACATCTTCCCGGGCGGCTTGTGCCCGTCGCTGGCCGTTATCGAGCGATCCACGCGTTCCACCGGGCTGCTGATCCGGGGGGCCAGGGACATCGCGCCGAGCTACGTCCGAACGCTGCGGGCGTGGCGGACGCGATTCATGGAGCAGCTTCCCGCCGTGCGCGCCCAGGGCTTCGACGAACGCTTCATCCGGATGTGGGAGTACTACCTCGCGCTGAGCGAGGCAAGCTTCTCGACCGGCCTCAGCCAGGACCTCCAGGTCGTCTTCGAGAAGCGCCGCCGCATCGCCTGAGCCGCTCGGGTCCCTGGCGGGGGGCTCACGGCCGAAGGCCGGTCGTCGGTGCCCCGCGTTTCCGCGCCTCGGCCTTCCCCCTGTGTGGCAGAGTGGCCCCATGAGCCCAGACGTGGAGTTACCC
>JBBRGH010000684.1:0-1788 GCA_038240915.1 Gemmatimonadales bacterium
GCCGTCCGTGAGGATGCGGCGCACGAAGTGCGGTCGGAAGGGGAGCCGGTCGCCCACGAGGGTGACGCCCCGCCCGCATTCGCGGGAACGGTGCGGCGGGAGATAGGCGTTAGAAAATCCCTCCGGCGCCGTTTTCCTTGCTGAAAGGAAGCTGTTCCCGTCCAGGGTCCGGGACGAGGCAAGCGATGCGGCTTCGCCGTCACAACGCAGTCGAGTGGAGCGCCATCTCCCCGGACGAGGATCTCGTCAGGTGGGCGCAACGCGGCGAGCGGGAGGCGTTCGGACTGCTCTACGACCGGCATTTCGGCAGCGTCTACGGCTATTGCTACCGGCGGCTGGCGGAGCGGGAGGCAGCGCAGGACGCGGCCGCCGAGACGTTTCGCAAGGCGCTGGCTGGTCTCGCCGGCTATCAGCGGCACGCCTTCCGGGGCTGGTTGTTCGCCATCGCGCGTCACGTCGTCACCGACGCCCTGTGCGAGCGGCGGCCGGAGGTGGACCTAGAGACCATTGCGGCGCTCGCCGATCCCGATGCCTCTGTCGAAGCGACGGCACTACGCCGATCCGAGATCGCCACGGTGGTCGCCCTCTTACCCTCCCTCACTCCCGAGCAGCAAGACGTCATCGCGATGCGCTTGGCCGGGCTAACGCCAGCCGAGATCGGGATGGCATTGGGCAAATCACGGAGCGCGGTGGATATGGCGCAGCACCGGGCGGCGCGGCGGCTGCGGGAACTGCTGGCCGGGACCCCGGAGCCGATGGCGGGAGGCTGGCATGGATGAGCCGCGCTCGGGTGATGACCTCGTCCGCAACTCGGGTAGCGCGCAGTCTGACAGCCAGGACGACGAGCGTGATCTCCTGACAGACGAGGTGCTGCGGCGGCTGCGGAACATCGACCAGGTGCCGCCGCCCAATCCGGTCTTCGTGCGACAGGTGCGGGAGGAACTCATGTACACCACGACGATATCCCTGCCGGTGACTCACACGCTCACGGCCGACGGCAACCGCAATGGCTACGGCGGACCAGTCGCGCTCCTCTCCCGACCCGGGCCCACACGCATCTCTCGGCGGCGATCGTGGCTGACCTCACTGGTCACCGCCGCACTCGTGCTGCTGACGCTCATCGGCAGCTACTTCGCCTTTGGCCGAGGGTTGCGACCAATCCCGCAGGAGGAAGCGCCGGTCCTGATCCCCGCCGTGGTCGGAACACCCGAGGGAACGCCGGCCACGGGCATCACCGAGGACACCATCCTCTTCCAGCAACGCATCGACGAGATCCCGACCAATGCGTCATGGGCTGGCGTGGAGCGGATCACGTTGGACCCGGGTGGCACGATGACCCAGGGCGACATCGCCACCGCCGGCGTGGGCCCGACGCTCTATCGCGTAGAGCACGGGGCGGTCTCCATGCAGGCCGACGGACCAACGACGGTGACGCGTGCCGGGAGCAGCGAGGCCAGCACAATACCGCCGGGCACCACCGTCGATCTTACGGCAGACGACGTCGTGTTCACGCCCAACGGCGCGGCTTCGCACTGGCGCAACGGGGGAACCGAGGCGGCCGTGCTCCTGGATGCCGGGATTCAGATTCCCGGGGGCGAGCCGCCGCCGGACTCGGGTGAGACCTACGTGCAGCCGATCAACGACTGGCCGGTCAACCCACCGCCTGCGCCGGTGAACCTGACTCTCCGCCGCGTGACGCTCGCGCCGGGCGGGAGCGTGCCCAACCAGCCGATCGCCGGGCTCAGACTCGCCGGGGTGGATGCCGGGGTCGTCACCATCGTCTAGGCG
>JBBRGH010000685.1:0-1788 GCA_038240915.1 Gemmatimonadales bacterium
GCGGAACAGGTAGACGAGCGACGGCACCAGGATCACCGCCCCCACAGCGAGCGCGCCGAGCACCAGCCGGAGCGTCACGGCAGGCGCAGCACTGGCGGTGGCCGTGAGATCGGGCGGCACGAGGAAAGGGTACTGCGACAGCGCCCAACCCCAGACGATGAGCGAGACCTGTCCGCCGACCGCCACTCGCGCCAGATGGTAGCGCCTCCACCAGAGCGCCGCCAGTACCATTACGGCCGTCGCACCGGTGATCAGGTGAAAGGGAAGCGCCCATTTCGACCCGAGGAGACCGACGCCCATCAGGGGCGCTTGAGTCGGCGCGATGAGCAGCGCGCCGAAGGCGGCGGCGAAGACTGCCGCGCCGGACCAGAGTGCGCGGGCGCGTAAGTCGCCGACGAGATCGGGATCGTCGGTCTCCAGCGTCAGGAACACCGCGGCCAGGTGCGCGAAGAGGGCAAGTGTCATCATCCCGACGGCGAAGCTGAAGGGCGTGAGCCAGGGCTCGACGAACGATGCGGTGAAGCCCGCCTCGGGGCGGAGCGGTCCCACGCGGCCCGCTGCGATCGCGCCGACGCAGACCCCCAGCAGAACCGGTGTGAGGAGGCTCGCGCCGGCGAAGATTCGCCCCCAGCGCCGCTGCACGGCATCGCGCTCGTCGTCGTAGGTTCGAAAGGTGAACGCCGAGCCTCGAAGCACGATGCCCACCCGCATGAGCGTGAGCGGGATGTGGAGGATGGTGCCGAGGCGGGCGAAGACCGGCGGAAAGCAGGTGAAGGTCAGGACGAGCGCGAGAATGAGCCAGACATGGTTGGCTTCCCAGATGGGTCCGATCGCGTGGCTGACGACCTCGCGCTGAGCCGCGCGGCGAGGACCGGACGCGAGCAGGTCCCACACACCGCCACCGAAATCGGCGCCCCCGAAGAGGACGTAGGCGTTCAAGGCGAGCGCCAGCAGGCCGGCCAGGACCGGGGCGAGCGAGACGTCAGGCACGCGCGACTCGCGTCGGCGCGTACGTCCGCGTCCACTCCGTGGGGCGAGGGCTTCGGATGATCTGGCGGTACAAGAGCCAGGCGACCATCACCCCGAGGAAGCAGTAGAGCAGCGAGAAACCCAGGAACGGCACGATCAGGCCGGGCATCGGCGTCACCGCATCCGCGGTCCGCAGCACACCATAGATGATCCACGGCTGACGCCCGACCTCGGTCACGGTCCAGCCGGCCTCGATGGCGATAAAGCCCATCGGCGCCGCCAGCGCCAGCGCCCGGAGCAGCCACACGTGGGCGCAGAGGTCCTCGCGGCGCGCCGCGAGCACGGCTGCCCACAGGGCCACCAGCGCCATGAACGTCCCCAACCCGACCATGATCTGAAACGCCAGATGGACGGCCGGCACGTTGGGCCAGTCGCGCCTCGGCACACGATCGAGGCCCTGCACCTCGGCGTCGAGGTCGTGGAACGCAAGGAATGAAAGACCGCCGGGGATCTCGATCCCGAAGGGCGTCTTGCGGGCCTCCATGTCGGGCCAGCCGCCGATCGTCAGCGGCGCGCGGCGCGCGGTCTCGAACTGCGCTTCCATGGCCGCGAGCTTAGGCGCCTGGTACCGGGCCACGGCCCGCGCGCTCAGGTCGCCGGAGATCGGCTGGAGCACGGCGGCCGGGGCCCCGACCATGAGCGCGATGCCGAGTGCGCGACGGTGGAACGCGTTGTGGCGGTCGAGCAGCAGCAGGAAGGCATGGAGCCCGGCCACGGCGAAGCCGGTGGCGGCGTACGCGGCGAGCGTCATGTGAAGCG
>JBBRGH010000686.1:0-1786 GCA_038240915.1 Gemmatimonadales bacterium
CGTCGGGGACCCCGCCGGCGCGGAGATAGCGCGGGTCGAGCGCCAGCATCATCGCGGTGTGCGCGCCTGCCGAGTGCCCGGCCACAAAGATCCTGGCGGGATCGCCGCCGTAGCCGGCGATGCTGTCGCGGACCCACCGGACGGCGCGGGCGGCATCCTCGACCCATGCCGGAAAGCTCACCGCCGGCGCGAGCCGGTAGTCCGGCACCACCGCCACCACGCCTTCGCGCGTGAGGGCATCGCCCAGCAGCCGGTACTGCTCCTTCCACCCGTCCTGCCACCGGCCCCCGTAGAGGAACACCACCACCGGCGCGGCCGGCGCTCCGTGCGCCGGGCGGTAGACGTCCAATCGCTGCCGCGGTGCGGTACCGTAGGCAACGTCCCCCGTCCGCACGAACCCGTGACCGAGGAAGGCGGCTTCCGCCAGGCGCTGGGGTGAGCACGCACTGAACACCAACGTGGCGGCCAGCAGTCCCCGCGCCGGCAGGGCCGTCGCCGGCGCCGCCGCCGGGGACCCGGGCCTCACGACCCGCGCGAGCGGGTCAGCGGCCCGATGGGGCGTCCCGCCGCCGAATCGCCGATCAGGGTTGCCAGGCGCCGCTCCCGGGTCGCCTCCTTCTTGGCGCTCACCACCCACCAGGCCGCCGTCCGCCGATACCAGGCCGCCTGCTTCTGATAGAAGGCCCACGCCTTCCGGTCCCGCTTGAACCGTCGCGTCATGGCCGCGGGGAGCGCGGCCGTCTTTCGCTGCTCGTAGGCGTAGAGCCCGGACCTGCCCGGCCGCCTCCCCTCGAAGGCCGACAGCCCGGCTGGTCCCATCAGGCCCTGGCGAGTCAGCTCCCTGACCCGCCCCAGGTTGACGGTGCTCCAGATGCTGCCCGCCCGCCGCGGCGTGAAGCGAATGACGTAACTGGTGTCATCGAGCCGCTTGCGGACCCCATCGATCCAGCCAAAGCAGAGCGCCTCGTCCACCGATTCCGGCCAGCTCATGCTGGCCCGGCCCGAGCCGCGCTTGTGAAAGCCGACCCACAGCTCGCGCGCGGTTGCGTGATGCTGCTGGAGCCATACCCGCCATTGGGCGGGGGTCGCGAAGAATCGGGGGCGCATCGTCGTATCCTAGCGCAGGACATGTTGGCTCGCTGCCCGGCGATTCCGCAATTGGGTGACCGCGGTCACGGTGCCGCCCTCGTCGCGGGCCCACAATGCACCCTCGCATCAACCGGCGCGTCTCGCGGCAGTGAAGTGATGGACGCGCCACCTGAACCAGGAGTGAATGACCATGGGTTTGCTTACCAAGCCGATCAAGTCGCTGGACGACCTCTTCGTCCACACCTTGCAGGACATCTACTACGCCGAACAGCAGATCACCAAGGCCCTTCCCAAGATGATCGG
The DNA here is from genome assembly GCA_038240915.1 of Gemmatimonadales bacterium. GTDB lineage: Bacteria > Gemmatimonadota > Gemmatimonadetes > Gemmatimonadales > GWC2-71-9 > CAVVWJ01. The sequence goes on from JBBRGH010000686.1 coordinate 1,393, forward strand.
AAAGGTCGCCAATCCGGAGCTCAAGCAGGGCTTCGAGAAGCATCTGGGCGAGACCCGGAACCACATCACGCGGCTGGAGCAGGTCTTCCAGATGCACGGGCAGCCGGCCAAGGCCGTCACCTGCCCCGCCATCGACGGAATCCTCGAAGAGGCCAACGACCTCCTCGGTGATGCCAAGGACAGCGACGTGCTCGATGCCGCCGCGGCGGCCGCGGCCCAGGCCGTGGAGCACTACGAGATCGCCCGCTACGGCACCCTGATCGCCTGGGCCCGGGAGCTCGGCCGGGATGACTGCGCCAGCATCCTGGAGCAGACGCTGGCCGAGGAGAAGGCGGCGGACATCGCCCTGACCGAGGTGGCCGAGTCCCGGCTCAACCGGCTCGCCTCCCAGCAC
>JBBRGH010000687.1:0-1783 GCA_038240915.1 Gemmatimonadales bacterium
GTGGCACTTCGGCTTCGGGGCCGCCGCGGTGGGCATGTTCCTCGGGCTGATCCAGTACCGGGTGGGCTCCAAGCACCTGTCGGCCGACGGGCTGCGTCCCGTCCGGCCGACCGAGCCGGTGGCCGCGGCCAAGGCGGAGCGTCAGGTCCGGCTGGCCGGGCTGGTCACCCTGGGCATCGTCGTCCTCGCGGTGGGGCTGGTGCTGAGCGGCGCGGTCGTGCTCGACGCGGAGGCGATCTCGCGCAACTTCAAGTGGGTGCTGATGGGGATCACGGCGGCGTTCTTCGTCTGGCTGTTCAGCTCGGGCAGCTGGACCCGGGAGGAGCGGCAGCGGCTGATCGTGATCACGGTCCTGTTCGCGGCCGCCTGCGTCTTCTGGATGGCGTACGAGCAGGCCGGCTCGACGCTCAACCTGTTTGCCGAGCGCAACACCAGCAACCGGGTCCTGGGGCAGACCTTTCCGGCCAGCTGGTACCAGTCGCTGCCGCCGCTCTTCATCATCCTGTTCGCGCCGGTGTTCGCGGCCCTCTGGCTCCGGCTGGGGAAGCGCAACCCGTCGAGTCCGGCCAAGTTCTCGATCGCCCTGGCCCTGCTGGCGATCGGCTTCGGGATCATGATCGCCGCGGCGACGGTCTCGGCCACCGGCGTCCGGGTCAGCCCGATGTGGCTGGTCCTGTCGTACCTGTTCCAGACGCTGGGCGAGCTGTGCCTGAGCCCGGTGGGCTTGAGCGCGATGAGCAAGCTGGCGCCAGCCCGGGTGGCGGGCCTGGTGATGGGCGTCTGGTTCCTGGCGAACGCGGTGGGGAACTACATGGCGGGCATGGCCGCAAGCGTGTACGAGACGATGCCGCTGCCGACCCTGTTCACCCTGGTGACCGGGACGGCGGTGGCGACCTGCGTGGTGATGATCCTGCTGATCAGGCCGATCCGACGGATGCTGGAGCGCTGAGGGCGTAGACCAGCACCTCGCCCACATCGTCGTCCTCGTCGGCCGCCACGGGGCGCATGCCGACGTTCTCCGCCACCCGGAGCGCCGGCGTGTTCCACACCGGCGCCAGGGTGCGGACCTGCCGGACGCCCGGCTGCTGGAACGCCCACCCGATCAGGGCGCGCACCACCTCGGTGGCGTAGCCGTGGCCTTCGAACTGCTCGTACATCGCGTACCCGATCAGGACCCCGCCCGCCTCGTCGGGCGGCCCGCCGAACGAGACCGACCCCACGGCCCGCTTCGTCTCCCGCTCGAACACCAGCCAGTTCCACCAGGGGGCCTCGCCCGGCCGGGTGCGCAAGCGCTCCCGGACGGTGGGCAGGGCGTCGGCCATGTAGGGGGGCGCGGCCGCAGGGCGGGGGAAGAGCACGCCGGTCAGCTCACGGAGGCGGACGCCGTCGCCGGCGATGAGCGCCTCGATCTCGTCCAGCGTCAGCGGCGCCAGCTCGAGGCGGTCGGTGCTCACGCGGAGCTCTTGCATCAGTGCACTCCTCCGGGGCGCCGCAGCGAGTGGCTGGGCGCGGCCTTGAAGACGCGGAACAGATAGACCAGGGACGGCAGCAGGATCAGGACGCCGAGCCCCAGCGCGAGGAGCACCAGCCTGAGAGTGGCTCGGGGCGCGGCGGCGCCCGCGATGGTCAGATCGGGCGGGACCAGATAGGGATACTGGGAGACGCCCCAGCCCCAGAGGATGAGCGACACCTGCATACCGACCGCGGCCCGCGCCAGATGGTAGCGCCGCCACCAGAGCGCCGCCAGTACCACGACCGCGGCCAGGCCGGTGGCGAAGTGGAA
>JBBRGH010000688.1:0-1782 GCA_038240915.1 Gemmatimonadales bacterium
CGTTGCCCTCGCGCGTGCGCTCGCCCACGCCCGCGAAGACCGACAGGCCGCCGTGCTCCTGGGCGATGTTGTTGATCAGCTCCATGAGCAGCACGGTCTTGCCGACACCGGCCCCCCCAAACAACCCGACCTTGCCGCCCTTGACGTACGGCGCGAGCAGATCGATCACCTTGATGCCGGTCTCGAAGATCTCGGTGGTCGGGGACAGGGTGTCGAAGGCGGGGGGATCGCGGTGGATCGGCCAGCGATCGACCTCGCCGAGCGGCTCGCCCTTGTCGATCACCTCGCCGAGGACGTTGAAGATCCGCCCCAGCGTCACCTCGCCGACCGGCACCGTGATCGGGCCACCCGTGTCGATGACCTCGAGCCCGCGGGACAGGCCGTCGGTGGCGTCCATCGCGATCGTGCGGACGCGGCCGTCGCCCATGTGCTGCTGCACCTCCGCCACCAGCGTGCGGCCGGACGCCTGGCCGGCTGCGGCCGGCACCTGGATCTCGAGCGCGTTGTTGATGGCGGGCATCTCACCGTGGAAGACGGCATCCACGACGACGCCTTTGATCTCGACGATGGTGCCCACGTGAGCGGACCGTCCGTTCTGGGACATGTAACTCCTTGGGAGAGGCCGAAGCGGGGGGTTCTCGGCTGGCGAAGCGGGATTCTACCAGCGCCAGAGGGCGGCGACGGCCGACATTGTGACACCGAAGAAACGCCGCCGCTGCGGCCGTGGAGCGGCACCGGCGCGCAATTGCGTCCGGAGGTTGTGCGCCTCGACGGCGGCCGCCACACGGGCGGCCCGGTCGAGGTGTCAGACCCGTGAGGATGCGGCAGAAAGAAACGCCATACCCTCACCATACCGCCCCACGCGATTTACACCAGGACGCCGCGCACGTGCGGGGAGTGCACGGACGGCGGCGGCAGCCGCAGCAGCAGCCGGCCCTCGCGGATGCTGCGGAACTGGTGATCGAGCGGCGCCAGCTCCGCCACGACGATCGTGTGCGAGCGCGCGGCCGGCTGCGGGTGGCCGTGCGAGGCCACCATCGCCCCAGCGGTGGCCGCGGCCACTGCGGCGCCGACGCCGAGCAACCGCCAAGCCGATCGGTCCGCGCGGCGGCGGGCCGGCATGACCGGCGAGCGGGAGGGCTGGAGGGTCCGTGAGGGCTCGGCCTTCGGCGCAGCGCGCACGCGATCGGTCACGTCCTCCATGGCGCTCACCACCCGGGCGCACTCGGCGCACCCGCGCAGATGCAGGCGCAGAACGGCCAGATCGAACTCGGCCAACTCGGCGTCGAGGCCGTGCGAAGCCAGCGCGCGTGCGCGGTCACATTCCGAGCCATGGGGGAGCCTCATGCCTACCATCCTCAATCTGCGACGCGACAGACGGCCGAATTGTTAGGTCAGGGGATGCCGGCGGTCGAACAGTACCCCGAAAAGGAGCAGCACGAATCCGAGCGTGACGAATACGGCGGAGCTCGAGATTGCGTCGTCGCGCTCCTCGGGGTTGGCGAACCGGACGGGACCGCGCCCGTAGTAGCCGCCGAAGAAACTCCCGAACGCGCCCTCGCTGCTGTCCTGGCGCACCGGCGGTCGGGTGCCGAAGAAGAACCCGAGCAGGAGGAACAGCGCACCGGCCATGTAAAAGCCAACGGCGAGCGACCGCAGCACCGACGAACCCGTAAGGACGCCCACGAGGAGCGACACCGCCGCCGTGACACCGATCGCTCCCGCGGCCACGAGCGCGAAGCGGCGCAGGCCTTCCAGGAGCCTCCGGCGCCTCACCGCCCG
>JBBRGH010000689.1:0-1781 GCA_038240915.1 Gemmatimonadales bacterium
TTGAGCATGATCGTGCTGATCACCTCCTGTACGCCGCGCCGGACCCGCAGCCATCCCGCGATGGCCCCCCAGAGCGCCCCGCCCGCGATCGCACCCGCCACCATCAGGCCGGTCAGGATCGGAGCCGGCAGGTGCCCCGCGACTCGCGCCAGGGCCGTCGCCGCCAGCGCGCCCGCCAGGAGCTGCCCCTCGCCGCCAATGCTAAAGAGCCCGGCCTGCCAGGAGACCACTACGCTCAGTCCGGTCAGCACGAGCGGGGCGGCCTCACCCAGTGTCTCGGCCAGCGGCCCCATCCGCCCAACGGTCGCATCGCCAAATGCGCCCGTCCAGAGCGACCCGAGCGCCTCTACCGGCGGGATTCCGAGCATTACGAACGTAAGGACCAGCAGGGCCACAAAACCGATTACCGCCACAGCGGTTCGGATCAGCGCCGCTCGAGCCTTCGCTGCTCGGGTCACCTGGGGGAAACTAGAGGTCTCGTCAGACACCGGCCGCCTCCGAGCTGACGACCCCGCCGAGCAGCAGGCCTACGTCGGCGGCGTTCACCGCGTCCGGCGTGTACTCCGTGAGCCGGCCTGCGGAGAGAATGGCGGCCCGGTCCGCGAGCGCAGCGATCTCGTCGATGTCCGTGGAGATCAGCAGCACCGCTGCGCCCCGGATTCTCGCGGCATCAAGCTCCCCGTGTACCGACCGCGCGGCGCCGAGATCGAGGCCCCGCGTCGGGTTGACCGCGACGATAACCTCCGGATTCGCCCGAAAGACTCTCGCCAGAACGATCTTCTGCTGGTTCCCACCGGAGAGGGACGACACCGGCAGATCCGCAGACCCGGTGCGGATATCGTAGGCCTCGATGAGGCTGCTGGCAAGCCTGCCGAGCGAGCGGGAGTCGAGCAGCGGGCCGCGCCGGAACGCGGGCTCTGCCACCGCGCCGAGCGCCAGATTATCGCGGACACTCATCGATACGGCCAGCCCGGCGGTCCGGCGGTCCTGCGGAATGTAGCCCGTCAGGGGGGCGCCTGCGCCGCTCATCGGCTCGCCCCGCCACAGCAGGTCGCCGCCAGCCACCGGCCGCAGACCCACCAGCGCCTCCGCCAGCTCATGCTGCCCATTGCCATCCACGCCGCCAATCCCGAAAATCTCGCCCGAGCCCACCTTGAAATCCGCGCTCCGAATCGCCTCGTCCCCGCGATCCCCGAGTACCCGCAGTCCGCGCGCCTCGATTCCAGCCCCCGGTTTCGCCGGTGCGCGGCGAGCTCCGTCCGCCGCCCGCGTTGGAGGCTCACCCATCATCCACTCCGCCAATTGTCGGGCGTCCGCTTCCCCGCGCAGGCAAGAAGCGACTCTCTTTCCCCGGCGCAGAACGGTCACGCGGTCCGCCACGGCAAGTATCTCTGCTAGCTTGTGCGCGATGAGGATGACGGCCGCTCCGCCCGCGCACAGACGGCGCAGGACCTCAAAGAGCTCCTCGACCTCCCGGCCTCCCAGCACGGCCGTCGGCTCGTCAAAGATCACCACGCGTGCGCCGGTCGCCAGCGTCTTTGCGATCTCCACGCGCTGCTGCACCCCCACGGGCAGCGAGCTCACCAGCGCATCCGGACGCAGATCCCATCCGAGGGCGTCCGCCTGCCGCAGCGCAGGGGCCGCCGCCACCTGCGGATCGAAACGCCGAAACCGAGAGGCGTGGACTGGCGTATCGAGGGCCAGGTTTTCCGCGACCGTAAGCGCCGGGGCGAGCGCGAAGTGCTGGTGGACCATGGAGATACCGGCAGCACGCGCTGCTG
>JBBRGH010000690.1:0-1774 GCA_038240915.1 Gemmatimonadales bacterium
CGTTCACTCTGCGCTGGGTGCCGTGGCGGATCGCGGCGATCGTCGCGGCGGGCGCCATTCTCGGTAACTGGCTTCTGCTGCACCGCGTGGTGGGCAGGCGGGTGGCGCGAGACGCACGCGGCTACGACGCCGGAATCCTTCTGTACCCGATGGCAGTGACGGCGCTCATCGTGATCTTCAACTGGCATCTGGAGATCGCGGCGGCTGCCTGGGCCATCCTGGCGTTCGGCGATGGCTTCGCCACACTGGCGGGCCGGCGGTCACGGTCCGCGCCGCTGCCGTGGAACGCCGCCAAGAGCTGGAACGGCCTGCTCGCGTTTCTCGTCGCGGGCGGCATCGCATGCTTCGTGGTGAACCGGATCTTCGGTGCGCCATCGATGATCGCGCTGATGGCGGCGGTGCTTCTGGCGGGACTGGTGGAGACACTGCCTCTGGGCATCGAGGATAACCTCACCGTACCGTTCACCGCTGCGGCTGTGCTGGCGATGCTGGCCATCCATCCGATGATGGTATTCGAGGCCGCGCCCCCCACCGCCTGGCCGTGGATCGGCGTGAATACGTTGCTCGCCGTGCTCGGCCTCCTGCTCGGCGGGGTGGACCTCTCCGGTTGCGTCGCCGGATGGCTTCTGGGAACCGTGGTGATCGTCGGCGCGGGACCGGCGATGTATGTCGCGCTGCTCGCCTTCTTCATCATCGGGACGGTCTGCACCAGGCTGGGATACGCGAGGAAAGTCAGCGACGGACTGGCGCAGGATCGCGGCGGCCGGCGGGGCGCCAGCCACGCCTTCGCCAACACCGCGGTCGCCGCCGCCTGCGCCGTTGCCTGCTGGCGCGGGCTGGGGTTGGTGCCGCTCTTCATGGGCATCACCGCGCTGGCCACTGCCACCTGCGACACGGTCGGCTCCGAGATCGGCCAGTGGCTCGGTCGCCACGCCTTTCGTCCGCTCTCCTTCCGGCCGGCGGAGCGGGGAAGCGACGGAGCAATCTCGATCGAAGGAACCCTTGCCGGAATCCTCGGCGCCTTCGGCGTGGCAGTGGCCGGTACCAGCATGGCCGTGCACCATCTGCGGCCAGGTTTCACCGGCTCGATCGTGATCGACAAGGCCTGGGTCATCGGCGTGATCACGGCGAGCGCCGCGCTCAGCTCCTACATCGAGAGCGTGGTCGGCAACGCGCACCATGAGATCCCGAAGGGCGTGATGAACTTCCTCAACACAGTCATCGGCGCCCTGCTGTTCTGGATCGCCTGGCACTACGTCCCCATGTTCGCCTTCGAGTTCTGAAAGGGGGCGGCGGTCTCGCTGTCATCCTGAATCGCCGGAGCCGCGCCAGCGGCGGAGGACGATGAAGGATCCCCTGCGTACGTGCACTCATCGCTAAACGAACGATGCAAGTTCGGCGGGGGTCCTTCGCCGCGCTGCGCCGGCTTCCAAGAGACTCCCAGATTTCCTGCGGCTTTGCGAGAGCACCCGCGGCTGGAGAAAGGTGGGAGCCCGAAATCATCAGCCCGCGTCAGCGGGCTCGAGAATTTAGCCCCCGGCTTCAGCCGGGGGATTGCAGCGACCAGTCCAAAACGAGCCCGTGTAGCGGGCGACAGAAGAGCAGCGAAGTAGACCTGCGATCCAACTCCCGACCGTTCTGCCGCCCGCTACGCGGGCTCGCATGCGAGGGTCCTCGTCGTTCCCCCGGCTGAAGCCGGGGGCTAAATTCTTGCGCCGGCTAGGCCGGCTATCGTTTGACCTGATCCGGTCGCGCTTCCCCTGACAGGTTCCGC
>JBBRGH010000691.1:0-1770 GCA_038240915.1 Gemmatimonadales bacterium
GGCGTCGCGGTGTACTACTGGTCGCTGCGGCGCACCTACGGCGCGCTGATGCAGGGCGCCACGCTATTCGAGTATCTGCAACACCAGCAGCGCGTGGCCGAACTGGAACACCGCGAGGGACTGGCCGCGGCCCAGGCCGCCGCTGAGCGGGAACGGGACGCGCACGCCGTCATGCTCAAGGCGGTCGTGCGGTTCCACGTTCACCTTCACCGCCACGTTCGGAGTCAGTGACCTGCCCGAACCGCCGGAACGGATGCCGACCGCGGCGATGGCCGGTCGCTCAGCGTTGGTCGTGGGCGACAATGCGACCAACCGCCGGGTCCTCAACCACCAACTGGCCGGCTGGGGGCTGACGACCACCTGCGTGGCCGGTCCGGAGGAAGCCCTCCAACTTCTCGCCGACGGGGCGACCTTCGACCTGGCAGTCCTCGACATGCACATGCCGGTAATGGACGGTGATCAGCTCGCGGTGGCCCTGCAGGCGTTACCGAGCGGCCGAAACATGCCGATGGTCATGCTGCGCAGCCTGGGACCACTGCCGACTCCCCGCTCGGGCGCCGCCTTCGCCGCGGTTCTCACCAAACCGGTCAAGCTCGCCGCCCTGCTGACCGCCGTCCGCGGCGCCCTCGGCGGAATGGCCCGCACCGCTATGAGCGCACCCCTCGACGCGGCCGACGGATCCGCGGATGGGCCTGGGTTGCGCGTCCTGCTGGCCGAGGACAACCCGGTCAACCAGAAGGTGGCCACGCTGATGCTCGCCCGGCTCGGTTACGACGCTGATGCCGTCGACAACGGTGAGGAAGCGGTGGCCGCAGTGGCCGCATCCCGGTACGACCTGGTGCTCATGGACATCCATATGCCCCGGATGGACGGGTTGGCGGCGACCCGGTACATCCGCTCGGAAGTGCCGGCCTCGCGGCAGCCCCACATCGTGGCCCTGACCGCCAGCGCGATGCTGGAGGACCGGCAAGCCTGCGCCGAGGCGGGCATGAACGGCTACCTGGTCAAGCCCTTCCGCCAGGAGCAACTCGCTGCGGTGCTCAACGCCGTGGCCCCGGCCGGTGAGCTCACCGTCGGCGTCGGCACCCCGACTGTCCGCGACGGGGCCGTGGAAGACGTGGCAGCGGCGGCCGTCGCCCCGCAACGGCCCTCGCCCTCGCCCTCGCCCTCGCCGTAACGATTGGGCCCCCGGTCGGGCGGATAGGGGAAGGCATGTTCTACGACGATGCCGGCGGGCTACTCCGAGTCACCGGGAAACGGTCCCTGGCCCAACTCAACGCGTTCGACTTCATCGTCACCGTCGCCATCGGCTCCACGCTGGCCTCGGTCATCGTGACCACAACGGTGGCCCTGGCCGAAGGCATGCTCGCACTGTCGCTCCTGGCGGTCCTCCAACTGGTGGTCGCCTGGCTGTCGGTACGCAGCCCGGCGCTCCAGCACGCCGTCACCGCCGCGCCCACCTTCCTGCTCCGCGACGGACAGGTGCTTCCGGCAACCCTGGAGCAACAGCGGATCACCCGGAAAGCCTGCTGCAGGCCGTCCGCAGCAGCGGGATCGGCGGGCTGGAGCAGGTCGCCGCGGTGATACTGGAGACCAACGGGAAGATCAGCGTCATCGGTCGCGGCCAGTCCGGCTCCGCTCTAGCCAACGTGCCCGACCCGCCAAACGCGACCACCCGCTGAGCTGGTTACACGCCTTGACGAGCTGGGACCCGGTCCACGTGGAGCCCACCAGCGAACGACGCAGGGTGTAGAGCGGCTCGGCCCGGTC
>JBBRGH010000692.1:0-1767 GCA_038240915.1 Gemmatimonadales bacterium
GGCATAGCGGCGCTCCTCGTCGGTGAGCGGACGGTCGTAGACGATGAGCGAGCCGGTCATACCGGGCTGGACCACCAGCCGCCGCGCGCCCAGGTCGATCACCGCGTGCTTGGCCCGCCGGAAGACGGACTGCACCGTCGCCCCGGTGAGCTGCCGCAACAAGGTGCGGCGGGTGACTCCGCTCAGGATGTCGTCGTGGCTCAGCGTGACTCGGCCGAGCTGACGGCCGACGAGGGCGGGACGAATGTCGCGGACCATCGTTTCGACTTCGGGAAGCTCGGGCATCGGCCCGAAATCTAACCGGCCCGGCCCTCAGGTCAGGGCGCCCATCCGCGCAGCCTCGCGCCAGCCGATGTCGCGCCGGAACACCTTCCCCTCGTACGCGATGGCCTCCGCGGTTTCGCGGCTCAGTCGCTGCGCCTCGGCGAAGCTCGCCGCCACGGCAGTCACGTTGAGCACCCGCCCTCCGTTGGCGCGGAGCACGCCATCGTCCCCGCGCATGGTGCCGGCGTGGAAGACGGTGACGCCGGCGGGCAGGGCTGGGGGAATCGTGATGGCGGCGCCCTTCTCCGGCTGGTCCGGGTACCCGCGCGAGGCCAGCACCGTGGTCACCGACGCCATGCCTTCCTGCCGGGCCACCGGCACCACGGGCCTCCCCTGGGCCACCTGCCAGAAGGCGTCCGTGAGTCCGCCGTCCACCAGGGGCAACACGACCTGCGTCTCAGGATCACCCAGGCGACAGTTGAACTCCACCACCCAGGGCGTTCCCGCGCGATCCACCATCAGGCCGGCATAGAGCACGCCGGTATACGGCATTCCCCGCCGCCGCATCTCCTCCACCGCCGGCAGGAGCACCTCCTGCCGTGCCCGGGTGAGCAGGGCATCGGTGGCCACCGCGACCGGGCTGTACGCGCCCATGCCGCCGGTGTTGGGGCCGGCGTCGCCTTCGAGCAGGCGCTTGTGGTCCTGCGACACCGGCAGCAGCTCGAGGTCGCGACCGTCCGTGATGGCGAGGAGGGACACCTCCTCGCCATCGAGAAACGACTCGATGACCACCGTGGCGCCGGCCTCGCCGAAGACACGGTCGCCCAGCATCGCGCGCACGGCGGCGGCGGCCTCGGCCCGGGTCAGGCACACCACCGCTCCCTTCCCGGCCGCGAGACCGGACGCCTTCACCACCAGCGGCTCGGCATGGCGGTCCACGTAGGCCAGGGCGGGACGGAGCTCGGTGAAGGTGCGGCTGGCGGCAGTGGGAATGCGGGCCGCCTGCATCACCTCCTTGGAGAACGCCTTCGAGGCCTCCAGCTGGGCGGCGGCGGCACTGGGTCCGAACACCGCCCGGCCTTCCGCCCGCAGGCGATCGGCCAGCCCACGCGCGAGCGGCACCTCGGGTCCCACCACCGTGAGGTCGATGCCGTGCATGTCGGCGGCATCGGCGATCCGGTCGAGATCGTCCGCCGCGATGGGGAGGTTGGTAGCCAGCTCGGCGGTGCCGGGGTTGCCCGGTGCGCAGTAGAGATCCGCCCCGGGATTCTCGCGCCGGAGCGCCCAGCAGAGGGCGTGCTCCCGTCCCCCGCCGCCGACGACCAGCAGCCTCACGACTTCTGCACGTTCCGGAACGCGTCGCGCGCCCGCTCGGCCGCGCGCTTGGCCGCGTCGGCGACCTGGGTGGCGAGCTCGCGCGCCTCGCCTGCGTAGTAGGTGCCGGCCGCCGCCATGTCGTCGCGCAGCGGCCGGTCGGTGGTCTCGGGGCCGCGGCGGGCGTAT
>JBBRGH010000693.1:0-1766 GCA_038240915.1 Gemmatimonadales bacterium
CTCGCCAGCCGGCTCGCGACCACCGACGCCCTGCTCCTGCTGCTCGACTACGACGGCACCCTCGTGCCGTTCACGCCGACGCCGGAGCTGGCCCGGCCCTACCGCGAGGTCGTGAGCCTGCTCCGGGCTCTCGCGGCGCGCCCGGACACCGAAGTGCACCTCGTCAGCGGCCGGCCGCAGAACACGCTGCCGGAGTGGCTCGGCGACCTTCCCATCTGGCTCCACGCGGAGCACGGCTTCCTCTCGCGCGACCCCGCTACCCGGGAGTGGGTCCCGGCCGCCGAGCTGGGCGGGAGCTGGCGCGAGCCGGTGCTCGCCATGCTGCGCGAGATCACGCAGCGGACGCCCGGCTCCCTGGTCGAGGTCAAGGCGGCGGCGCTGGCCTGGCACTATCGCATGGCCGACCAGGAGACCGGGGCCCGCCGCGCGAACGAGCTGCGCCTGCACCTGAACCAGGTCCTCAGCAACCAGCCGGTCGAGATCCTGGCCGGGAACCGCGTCATCGAGATCCGGCCCTACGGCTTCCACAAGGGGCGGATCGTCCCGCCGCTCGGTCCCGACCGCCAGGCGGCCACCGCCATGGTCGCCATCGGCGACGATCGCACGGACGAGGATCTCTTCGCCGCGCTCCCGCCCGAGGCCATCACCATCCGGGTCGGGCCCGGTGCCACCCGCGCGCGCTTCCGGCTGGACGGCGTCGCCGGCGTGCGCGACCTGCTCCGGTCGCTGCTCGAGACCGGGGTGGCCACGGTGCCGGAGCGGCGGTGAGCGTCGAGAAGCACCAGCGACTCGAGACCATCGCCGTCCACGCCGGGCACACCGCCGATCCGGCGACCGGTGCCGTCAATCCGCCGATCTACCTCACCACCACGTTCGCCCGCGACGCCGACGGCAACCTGCCGCACGGCTTCATCTACGCTCGGAGCGACAATCCGACCCGCCGCGAGCTCGAGCGCGCCCTCGCGGCGCTCGAGGGCGGCGAGACCGCGATCGCCTTCGCTTCGGGAATGGCCGCGACCGCGGCGGTGTTCCAGTCCATGCTCCCGGGCGAGCACGTCGTCGCACCGCAGGACGCCTACTACGGCACCGCCCGGCTGCTGCGCGAGGTGATGGCCGGCTGGGGGCTGGCGAGCACACTGGTGGACATGACCGATCTCCACGCGGTGGCCGCGGCGGTGCGGCGGGAGACCCGGCTCATCTGGATCGAGACGCCGTCCAACCCATCGCTCGCCGTGACCGACATCGCCCGGGTCGCCGAGATCGCCCACGCGGCGGGCGGGCGCTGTGTCTGCGACAATACCTGGGCGACGCCGGTGCTCCAGCGGCCGCTGGCGCTAGGCTGCGACCTCGTCATGCACTCGACGACCAAGTATCTGGGCGGCCACAGCGACCTCACCGGCGGCGCGCTGATATCGCCCGCGGACGACGAGTGGGCGGCGCGGCTCCGGACGCTCCAGGCGCTGGGCGGCGCGGTCCCCTCGGCGTTCGACTGCTGGCTCCTGATGCGCGGCATCCGGAGCCTGCCCTGGCGGATGCGCGGCCACTGCGAGAACGCGGCGGCGGTGGCGGCGTTCCTCGCGGCGCACGCGGCGGTCGAGACCGTGCACTACCCCGGCCTGGCGGCCGATCCCGGGCACGCGATTGCCGCGCGCCAGATGGCGGACTTCGGGGGCATGGTGTCGGTCGAGGTGAAGGGTGGGGCGGAGGCGGCGCTGGCCGTGGTCCGGCGGGTCAAGCTGTTCACCCGGGCGACGAGCCTGGGAGGG
>JBBRGH010000694.1:0-1765 GCA_038240915.1 Gemmatimonadales bacterium
AGCAGGATGGTGCCGGTCTCGGTGAGCGATGCGTCCAGGACGTGGGCCCGGCCGACCTGCCCGCCGGAGCAGGGCCCGGTCTCCAGGCCGTACACCCGGCCCTTGCTGTCCACCGCCACCGCGGCGTTGGACGGCACCGGCACGCCCTGCCCCGCCCCGCGGACCACCTTGTTGCTGTCGAGGTTGAACTCCATCAGGCCTTCGCTGTAGGAGCTGACGAACAGGCGCGCGTCGGCGTCGGCGGCGAGGTTGCCGGGGCCGGTGCCGAAGCCGGCGTAGCTGGCGATCTCGGTGCGGGCGAGCGGGTCCACCACGGAGAGCCGGCCCTCGCCGGAGAAATAGTCGCCCGTGCTCATGATGTAGAGGAGACCGTCGGAGCCCACGGTTCCGAAGGACGCGTTGCCGTCCCCGGTGAGCGGGATGGAGTCGATCCCGGCGGCGTGGGCATTGGTGGCCGGGTCGATCACCGTGAGCCAGCTGGGACCGGCTGGGCTGAAGGTCTCGTCGAGGTTGGTGTTGAGGACGAAGACCTTGCCCCGCGTGAACACCAGGCCCGACGGGAAGGTGCCGGCCGGCACCTCCGAGTTGGCGCCGGTCAGGTAGTTGATCCGGGAGACGGAGTTGATGTTGGGATTGCCGACGTAGGCGATCGAGTCGTCCACGATGGCCGACCCGGTGGCGCCCGAGTTCTCCGGCAGGGGCACGGTGCGGAGGATCGCCTGGGCCCGGAGGTCCACCACCGCCGCCGCGTTGTCGCGCCCGAGCGGGACTACTGCGATCCCCTCGCGCGACGAGACCCCAGTGGGCGTCGGCGTGGTCCCACCTAGCGGCACCTGCACCGCCGAGTTGGGCGCCTCTACCGGCACGATGCTCAGGGTGTTGGCGGTGCTGTTGACGGCCAGCAGCACTTCCTCGGGATCGGGGAGCGGCGCGTTGGTGTCGGAGCAGCCGAGCGCCAGGGTCAGGACGGCGGCGACGGCGAGCGAGTTCCTGCGCATCATGGAGCCACCAGGGTGAGGGTAAGCAGGACACTGCGGCCGGGTGTGGGATAGCCGGCCAGAAATTCGGCGCGTTGGTCGGTCAGATCGCGGATCTCGCCCCGGAAGCCGAGGCCCGCGCCGAGCCGGCGCTCGAGGCCGGCGTCGACCAGGTCGAAGGCGGGGCGCGGGTTGGTGCCGGCGCTGTTGGGAAAGCGGCGGCCGATCCGGTGCCAGCGGAGGTCGGCGGTCCACGGCCCGGGCGACCAGACCACGGCCGCATCGTAGGTGACGCGCGGGCGGTAGAGCACCTGGGCGCCGCCGGGCGTGTCGTAGGTGACGGCGCTCCAGGTGGCGCTGCCGCTGGCGCGGAAGCGCGGCCCGGCGCGCCAGCCGAGCGACAGCTCGGCCCCGCGGCGGACGACGTCGAAGTTCCGCGGGCTCCAGATGAAGCGGAAATCGGGCGCCCAGATGATCATGTCGGCCACCTGGCCGACGAAGCCACGGAGTCCGACGCTGGAGCCCGCGCCCAACTCGCGGCGGACGCCAGCCTCGAATTCCCAGCGGACCCGCTCGGGGCGGAGATCCGGGTTGAGCCGAACCCCGACGCCCTCGCGGAAGAAGAGATCGACCAGAACCGGCGGGGTGACGGCGCTGCCCGCGGCGAGGGTGAGCGCGGTCCGGCCCCGCTGCCAGCCGGCGTCCACCCGGGCGCTCAGGCGCGGCGTCGTCGCGCCGGTCCAGACGTCGAGCCGGAGCGCCGGCGCCACCGACCACCGCGATGTGGG
>JBBRGH010000695.1:0-1761 GCA_038240915.1 Gemmatimonadales bacterium
AGCTCGTCCAGCGCGCAGTCCCGGCCCATCCGGCCGGCGCAGTATTCTGGGACGGTGAAGTTACAGGCTATGTCGAGGTCGAGCGCCGCGCCGGGCGCGAGCGACCGCGGCAGGTCGACCCGCATCGTGGTGCCCGTCACGGTGGTGGTCGCGTCCCCGAGCCCGATCCGGACGTGGTCCAGTGTGAGGCCGCCCTCGAACCCCTTGCACGAGAAATCGAAGGTCGAGCCGAGGAAGACGAGAGGCGGCTGGTCGAGCTGGTTGGTGACGCTGCCCGGGGCGCAGATGTTCTGCTCGACGAAGAGCCAGAGGTACGGCAGTGCATCGGGACTTCGGTTCAGGTAGTGGATGGTTTCCCGCCCGCGGAGCTGGTGGCTCGCAGGGTCGAGGGCGGCGGTGATCCGGTAGTCGGCGCGCTGCTGCCAGTAGCTCCGGCCCGGCCGGCCGGAGCCGGTGCGGACCTCGTTGGGGGCGGGCAGATCGAGCGGACGCAACGGCGAGGCGGCGGAGTCCGTCGCCTGGGCGCGGAGCTCGCCGGCCAGCGCGAGGGCAAGGAGGATGGCAGCGGCGACACGGCGCGACACGCGGGCTCCGCGATGGGGGATGCGAGAACATATCCGGCCCCTTCGGCCCGGCAAGGCTTATCCGGTCTTTGCGTCCGACCCCGCGCCGGGCATACTTCAGCGGAAGCGCCGCGGGCCGAGACTCGCGCGCCGAGGTCGAACCAGTCGCACTAGACGTCCGCACGCGACGTCCGCACGCGACGTCCGCAGCCCGGGAAGGCCCCTCCATGCCGTCTGTCTCACCGCCCCTGGTGCTCGAGCGGGTCACCCGACTGCCGTTCCCGGCCGAAACCGTGTTCGCCTGGCACCAGCGGCCCGGGGCGTTCGAGCGGCTGACCCCTCCCTGGGAGCATGCCACGGTGGTGGAGCGGAGCGGCGGGATCGAGGACGGCGGCCGCGCGGTGCTCCGGATCGGTGCCCCTCTTTCCCTCCGCTGGGTGGCGCGGCATCGGGACTACCAGGAAGGACGTCAGTTCGTGGACGAGCAGGTGGAGGGGCCCTTCGCCCGGTGGACCCATCTGCACCGGTTCGAGCCGGATGGCCCCTTCTCGTCCATTCTGACCGACCGGATCGACTACAGTCCGCCGTTCGGCGCCGTCGGCACCGTGGTCGATCCCTGGCTGATCCGGCCCCGGCTGGAACGCATGCTGGGCTACCGGCACGAACTGCTCCGAGGTGACCTCGAGACCCACACCCGCTACGCCGACCGGCCCCGGCAGCGCGTGGCCGTGACCGGCGCTTCCGGCTTCATCGGCAGCGCGCTGACGCCGTTCCTGACCACCGGCGGCCACGAGGTGGTGCGGGTGGTCCGGGGCCGGGCGGGACCGGGTGCGGTGTCATGGAACTACGAGAAGGCCCGGATCGACGCCGCCGGCCTCGAGGGGGTGGATGCCGTGGTCCATCTGGCGGGCGAGAACATCGGGGCCCGCTGGACCGAGGACCGCCGGCGGCGGATCATCGAGAGCCGGGTGATCGGCACCCGCTTCCTGTGCGAGACGCTGGCCCGGCTGGAACGGCCGCCCCGGGTACTGATCGCGGCCTCGGCGGTCGGCGTGTACGGCAATCGGGGCGACGAGATCCTGACCGAGGCCAGCGCCACGCTGGACGCCCCGCGCGACTTCCTGACCGAGGTCAGCCGCGAATGGGAGGCCGCCACCGAGCCGGCCCGCGCGGCCGGGATCCGGGTGGTGATGCTGCG
>JBBRGH010000696.1:0-1759 GCA_038240915.1 Gemmatimonadales bacterium
TAGAACTCGCCCTGGCCGAGGTACTGCTCGGTGTTCCAGCCCCGCACGTCGTCGTACACCGCCATTCGGGGATACCACTGCGCCACCTCGTAGATGGTCGAGCCGTCGATGTCCTCGATCCCCATCCGGTTCGAGTTGGCGCCGAACTGGAAGGACCAGCCCAGCTCGAGCAGCTGCTTGCCCTTGGGCGGCAGCGGCCGGGCGAGGTCGATCCGCATGACCGTGCCGTTCACCAGGTAGCTCAGCGGGGCCGCCGGCTGGGCCGGTTGGGTTGGCTTGCCGCGGGCCGCGGGCACCGCCGGCTCCCCCACCTTGAGCAGCCGGACCGACACCTCGGCCCCCCCGGTGCCGAACCGGGGATCCTGGCCGAAGACGCGGAAGCCGCGGCTCTCGCTGTTGAAGAGGTTCTGGTCGAGCTGGAGCCAGACATAGCGCAGGGTGTCCGGCGAGTTGTTGGTATAGGTGATCCGCTCCTCGCCCCGGAGCGAGCGGGCGGTGGTGTCGAGCGTCGCCCGGATGACGTAGTCGGCGCGCTGCTGCCAGTAGCCTGTCCCCGGGGCGCCGCTGCCCGTCCGTACCGCGTTCGGCGCCGGCAGCTCGAGCCGGCGGAAGGCAGCCTCCGGGTGCCCGGCCGAGCCGGGAGCGGGGGCGGGCCCGGCCTGCGCGGCCAGCCGGCCGACCAGCAGGGCGGAGCAGACGAGGAGGGAAGTCAGGCGCACGGGTGCGTCCTCACGAAAGGGTGGCCAGGCGTCGGGCCCGGCGGGTCAGGGAGTCGAGCCCGCCGGCGCGGTCCAGGCGTCGTTGCCGGGCACCAGGTCGGGGAACTGCCCGTCGGGATTGACCCGCGCGCTCACGATCGGCTTGGCCGGCCGGAGGCGGTAGACGTAGCGGTTGCCGCCGTACCAGATCTCGACCGGGAGCTGGATCGTCTGGCCGGTGCCATCGGAGAACTTGAGCTCGAGCTCGACCGGCATCACCGCCGCGCCGAGGCTCCGGAGGCCGATGAAGGCGGTGCCGTCGGGAGTCTGCTTGACCGACTCGACGCTCTGGTCCAGCGCCGAGGTGGTGTAGAAGAAGCCGCGCCAGAACCAGGAGAGATCGCGGCCCGACACCTCCTCCATGGTGCGGAAGAAATCGGCCGGCTGCGGGTGCTTGAAGGCCCAGCGCCGGGTGTACTCCCGAAAGGCCGTGTCGAAGACCTCCGGCCCGAGCACCTTGTTCCGGAGCGCGAGCAGCATGATCGAGGGCTTGACGTAGGCCAGGGCGCCGAGATTGTCGTTGGACCGGTAGCGGTTGGCCGGAGTCATGATCGGCTGGGCCGAGGGCGTCTGGTCGAGCCCCGTGTCGAAGCCACGCTCGCTCCGGCGGGTCTCGCTGTCGTCCCGCTTCCAGTAGTTCTCTTCGGAGAAGGTATTGATGAACGTGTTGAACCCCTCGTCCATCCAGGCGTAGCGCCGCTCGTCCGAGCCCACCGTCATCGGGTACCACATGTGCCCGATCTCGTGGGTGATCACGTTGTAGAGGTCGGGGCCGTCGTCGCCCTTGGCCTCCATCGCCACCATCGGATATTCCATGCCCGAGACCGTTCCCTCGATGGCGGAGATCTGGGGATAGGGGTAGCGGAACCAGTGGGTGCTGTACTCCTGGATCGAGAACCGGCTCATCTTGGCCGCGTCCTGCCAGGTGTCCCGGGCGGAGGGCCGGTAGTAGGCCTGGGCCAGCACGCCGTCCCAGCCGGAGGCATCCCACTGGAAGTCGG
>JBBRGH010000697.1:0-1757 GCA_038240915.1 Gemmatimonadales bacterium
CATGGTGGAGATGAGCGAGACCAGCGCCATCCTGCACGACGCCGGGCCCCGCAGCCTGGTGCTCCTCGACGAGATCGGCCGCGGCACCTCGACGTATGACGGCGTGGCGATCGCCTGGGCGGTGACCGAACACCTGCACGACCGGGTCGGCTGCAAGACGATGTTCGCCACCCACTATCACGAGCTGATGCAGCTTCCCGAGCGGCTCCAGCACGCCCGCAACTACAACGTGGCCGTCCGCGAGACCGGCGACACGGTCGTCTTCCTTCACCGGCTCGAGCCGGGCGGCACCGACCGCTCGTACGGCATCCACGTGGCCCAGCTCGCCGGGCTGCCGGACGGGGTGGTGCGGCGGGCGCGCGAGATCCTGGGGACGCTCGAGGGCGAGCACCGGATGGTGCCCGGGCCGCCGCCCGGCGCCGCACGCGATCCGGGCCAGCTCGCCCTGTTCGCCGAGGCGGTGCCGCCGGATCCCATGGTAGAGGAGCTCCTCCTGATGGATGTGAACGCGCTCACGCCGCTGGAAGCCCTCAACCGCCTGGCCGAGTTCAAGCGCCGCGCCGAGGATCGCCGGTGATCATGCCGCGGCCCGCGTCCGCCGCGGTCCTGGCGGCAGCGCTCGCGGCCACCGGCGCGGCAGCAACGGGGTGCAGGCAGAAGGACGATGACGGCTTCCGGCTCTCGACCAGTGCGCCCGCGGCGGCCACGAGCGACGCCGACCAGCCGCCGGTGGCGATCAATCCGGTGTCGCCGGTAGACTACCCGGTCCCGTTGCTCGAGCAGGGGTTCGAGGGCCGGGTGCTGCTGCGCCTCTACGCCGATTCGACCGGTGCGCTGGCCGCCGACTCGACCCGGGTCGCCGAATCGAGCGGCTATCCGGCGCTCGACTCGGCCGCGCTGCAGGGCGCCGCAGCGCTCCGGTTCGCGCCGGCGCGGCGCCACGGCCGGCCGGTGGCCGGCCCGTTCCTGCAGCCGATCCAGTTCCGGAATCCCCGGACCGCGAGCGCGCCATGACCCCTCCGCACCTGAAGCCGTACGACTCCGTACTCGAGACGATCGGATGGACGCCGCTGATCCGCCTGGGCCGGGTCGGCGCGGGGCTTCGAACGCCGATCTACGGCAAGGCCGAGTACGCCAATCCCGGCGGGTCGGTCAAGGATCGGATCGGCCTCGCCATCATCGAGGACGCCGAGCGGCGTGGCGAGCTCCGGCCAGGGGGGACGATCGTCGAGGGGACGAGCGGGAACACCGGCGTGGGACTCGCCATCGCCGCGAGCATCAAGGGATACCGCTGCATCTTCACCATGCCGGACAAGATGTCGACCGAGAAGGTCCGACTGCTCAAGGCCTACGGAGCCGAGGTCGTGGTGACGCCGACGGCGGTGCCCCCGGATCACCCCGATCACTACGTGATGAAGGCCAAGCAGATCGTGCACGACACGCCGGGCGCTATCCTGGCCAACCAGTTCTACAACCAGGTCAACCCGGACGTGCACTACGCTACGATGGGGCCCGAGATCTGGGCCCAGACCGAGGGCCTGAACACCCACCTGGTCGCGGGGGCGGGCACCGGCGGGACGGTGTGCGGCGCCGGGAAGTAACTCAAGGAGTGGAATCCGAACCTCCGGGTGATCGCCGGGGACCCGGTGGGCTCACTGTACACCCACTACCATCGCACCCGGACGATGGGCGAGGGCCACCCGTACAAGGTGGAGGGGATCGGCGGCGACAAGATCCCGACGACCGTCTGGTTCGAC
>JBBRGH010000698.1:0-1752 GCA_038240915.1 Gemmatimonadales bacterium
CTCCTCATCGCCCGGCAGTGCGCCGAGGCCACCCGGATCGCTGGGTTCCACACCTGGAAGAAGCTCAACCGCTCCGTCCGCAAGGGTGAGCACGGGCTCCGAATCCTGGCGCCGATGACGCGGCGTCGCGAGGTCGAGGACCAGGAGCGCGGCGGTGAGCCGACAACTCTCCGGTTCGTGGTCGGGTTCAAGGCCGTGAGTGTCTTCGACATCAGCCAGACCGACGGGGCAGACCTGCCGGCGGCGCCGGTGCACCGCCTCTCCGGAGACGCGCCCGAGAGTGCCTTCGCCGAGCTGACCCGGCTGGCCGCGGAGCGGGGCTACGCCGTCGAGCTGATCGACGTCCTGGTGGGGGAGCGCAACGGCGATTGCAACTTCGCCCAGCGGCGGATCCGGGTCCGGGCCACGATGGCCCCGGCCATGCGGGTCAAGACACTCGCCCACGAGCTGGCCCACGCCATCCTCCACGAAGAGTTCACAGACCGCGCTCTCGCTGAGCTGGAGGCCGAGTCGGTCGCCTACGTCGTTCTGGGTGCGGGCATGGGCATCGATGCCAGCGCATACAGCTTCGGGTACGTCGCCACCTGGATGGGCGGTGAGACCGACAAGATGCGCGAGGCCATCCGCGCCAGTGGCGACCGAATCAGCTCCACGGCCCGGGCGATCCTCGCCGGTCTTGAGCGCGAGGGGAGGGCGGCGGCATGAGCCGCTTCCTCTCACGGTGCCGCAGATGGTTCCCAGGCTCAACGGGTGTGCCCGGACTGGTCGATCCGCTCAGTCCTTGCGAAGTCCCGCCATCGAGCGGCCAGATAGCTCCACCCACTCCTCTTCGGTGAGCTGGTCGAGGTGGATGGTCTTTGGCTTACGCCACGGCATCCCCGCCCAGGCCGCGAACGGGTCGGTGCTGTGCGCCCGGCTCTGCCAGCGGTGGAGGGGTTCTGGATCCTCGGGCCGGAAGACCAGGCACGTGCCCTGCTGGAGCCCGTAGATGGCCGTCTGTGGCCAGCGCGGGCGCTCGACCTGGCTTGTAGTCGTGCCGTGGCTTCTCGTGCCGTGCCGCCCGCTGGTGTGGCCAGCGGACTGCGCGGTCTGGTCGATCCACTTCTTGCCTGCCAGGGCTTCGAGCTGCGTCAGCGTGTCGGGGTTGGAGATCCCGGGAAAAACCACCTTGTTGCTGAGGTTGGACCACATCGCCTTGGCCCCCTCCGCTCCCCAGCGGTCGGCGAGCTGGGCGTAGTCCTGGGCGCCGAGGATCATCGAGAGGCCCCGGCCTGCGGCCTCGGCCATCCACTGGGGCAGTCGTGGTATCGGGCAGATGTTAGCGACCTCGTCCAACGCCCACAGCGTGGGGTGGGGGAGACGGCCTCCATTCCGGTCAGAGAGTCGGCGGACGGCGCCGTACATCTCCGCCATGACCCCCAGCACGATCGGGGCGGGGTCGTCGACCTCGGAGTCCATCGGCGCGATCACAAACAGGGTGTTGCGGCCGGAGAGGAACGTCTCAGGGTTCCAGTCCGCGTCGGTGGCGGCGGCCGCCTCGTCGAGGACGCGGCCAGCATAGGGGTGCAGCGCCGTCGCCACCGACGCGATCACCGAGGCCCGTGACCGGGGCTCCTGCTCGAGAACGCCGCGGAGCTGGTCCGCCGCTTCCCGTGCGGAGGCGGAGGTCGTGCCCACATCGTCGAGGACGGCCAGAGGCTGGGGCAGGGCCTCGGCCGACGCTACCCACTGCTTGACCACGCGCATGGTCAG
>JBBRGH010000699.1:0-1751 GCA_038240915.1 Gemmatimonadales bacterium
CTCCCGTTGGGCGAAGTTGTGCTGCCCGGTCGTCAGGACGAACAGGGCCGGCATGAACAGGCCGATCACCGCGAGCGTGAGGGACGTGGCGTGCACCGACGCCGAGCGGGCGCTGTAGGTCTGCTCCTTGTGCCGGAGGCCGCCGACGAAGAACGAGATCCCCAACACGAGAAGCAGGTTGCCCAGGATCGAGCCCGTGAGCGAGGCCTTCACAACCTCGGTCTCGTCCTTGAGGATGAGGAACACCGAGATGATGAGCTCGGTCACGTTGCCGAAGGTGGCGTTGAGCAGCCCGCCCAGTCGCTGGCCGGCGTGGACCGCGAGCTGCTCGGTGGCCGTCCCGATGATGCCGGCCAGGGGGAGGATCGCCCCGGCCGCGGACAGGAAGGTCAGGAGCTCCTGGTGGATGACGAAGTCGCTCAGCAGCGCGACCGGCACCAGGACGAGCAGCCAGTTCAGGTTGGGCCGCAGCACCTTTCCCATGAGCGTAAGCGTAAAGAGGTTCGACCCGGGGCGCTTTGAGGGTCTCTCGATGCCGCCGCGTCGTCAGGCCGGCGGGGCCGTGACCGCCCGGCGCCCGGTGACCTGGGCTCCGCCCCGGCCGGACCGCTGGTGGTGGAACGTCGCCCGCGGATCGCGGGCCGACGCGGTCCCGGCCTCCACGATGCCGAACTTCACCGCGAGGGCCCCCATCGCTCCCAGCACCCCGGCCAGGGCCCGCTTGCCCCGGGACCGGCCGGGAAGGAGGTTCACGACGAGGCTCCCGGCCGTGCAGGCCTTCGCCGCCTTCAACAGCGCGCCGCTCCTGCCCTCGTGCAGGGGCTTCGCCACCCGCTCCACCTCGGCAGCGACGCGCTCCACAGCATGCTCTGAGAGCAGGTCTCCCACCGCACCGGCGACGGCGAACCGGCGGACGATCCGCTCCTCGACCTCCGACAGGTCCGTGAGCTGAAGGAGGGACGCCGCCGAGCACACCGCCGAGCTGACGAACAGAGGCGGAAGGGCCCGTCGGGTCTGCTGCCACACCGGGACCGCGGTGTTCGCCAGCAGGACCGCCGTGTACCCGGTCATGGGCAGCCCCATCAGGCCGGCCCCGAGGCCGGTCGCGTCGCCCAGCATTCCGGCCGGCCCGCCGGATCGCGAGAGGAGCGCGGAGCCCGCGGCCAGCGGCGCTTCGATGGACAGGACCCACGAACCCACGTTCATCGGCGAGCTCGGCCGAAACACCCGAAGCATGTTCAGGAATCGGGCCGGCCTGCCCAGGTCGATCAACAGGAGGAACGTGCCGGCCGCGCCCCCCGTCGCCGCGATCCACCGCGACCGCCGGACCAGACCGGCGAGGCCAGTTCGATCCCGAAGCTGCGCCACCGCGCCCAGCGCGGCCGCCGCTCCCGCGGCGCCTCCGCAGGCGAAGTAGGCGGGGACATACCACTTCCACACGGACTCCTTGAGGACCGGCCGTTCGTAGTAGGTGGGGTCGTCCGAGGCCCGCGTCCCGGAGGGAAGGCCGGGCCAGACGTCGAAGTCGACCGCTCCCTCGGCCTCCGACCGATCTCCGGGGACCTTCTGGTCCGCGCCCTCGCCCTCGAGCCGACCGAGGCGCGGGTCGACGTTGCGGCCGTCTCCACGGCGGCCGCCGCCCTCGCTCACGCCCGTCGACCGCCGAACACGGCCGCGGCGGCCACCAGGGCGAGCCCGAGGGCGCTCACCACCATCGATCGCCACGCCTCGCCGGCCTTCTTCGTCGGCAC
>JBBRGH010000700.1:0-1749 GCA_038240915.1 Gemmatimonadales bacterium
GGCGCGACGTTCTCGCTGTTCAAGCCGGCGCCGCGCTGGCTGGGCCGGAGCATTCGAGCCGCCGCCGGGAGGATTGCGAGAAGCGTGAGCCCAGGAATCCCTGGGTAGACTTCCCTGCATGATTGCCACCCTGCTCGACGGCCGGGCCCGCGCCGACGAGGTCATCGGCGTGCTGTGCGACGCCTTTGCCGACTATCCCATCATGCGCTACGTCCTGGGCGAGGACGGCGACTACGCCGCGCGCCTTCGGGCACTCATCGGATTCTTCGCGGGCGCCCGCTTCCTCCGGGACGACGCCATCCTGGGCGTCGCGGTGGACGGAGACCTCCGGGGCGTGGCGCTCTGCTCGCTGCCGGACCGGGTGCCGCCGCCCGCGCTCGACCAGCTCCGGGAGCGGACCTGGGCCGCGCTCGGCCCGGAGGCGCGGGCGCGCTACGACCGGTGCGTCGAAGTGTGGACGCCGGTGGGTGTGGCCGAGCCGAACGTGCACCTCAACATGCTGGCGGTGCCGGCCCGCTATCAGGGGCAGGGGCTGGCGCGTCCGCTGCTGGACGCGGTGCATGAGCTGTCGCGGGCGCGGACGGACTCGTGCGGCGTCACGCTCACCACCGAGCTCGAGGCCAACGTCGCCCTGTACCGGCACGTGGGGTACAAGGTAGTGGGCCGAGGAACGATCGCGCCGGGGCTCGAGACGTGGGGGATGTTCAGGCCGGACTAACGGCGTGTTGGTCGGGCATGCGGGGTGCAGCACCCGGAACGGAGATCATCGAACAGCAGCGTCACCGCAGGCGATCGAAGACGTGCTGCAGCCCGACCACGGTGGCGCGGTCCGCGCCGCCGGTGACCATGACGAACCGCTGATCGCCGGGCGCCACGTCGTATTCTCGATACGTGCCACCGCTGAGGTACGCGCCGGTGAACAACAACCGCCGCGCGGTCACGGCGAACGACGGGGTCACGGCGACCGCGGCGGCCATCAGGCTGTCGCCGGACCGGAAGAACAGCTCGCGCCCACTGTGGGCCCAGACCGGCTCGGTGCCCCCGCGGAGCGAGACCGACACCTTGCCGCCGGGCCCAGGGTATGGCCGGACGTACACCTCCATCTGCCCCGTCTCGTCGGACTGGTACGCCACCCACCGCCCGTCGGGCGAGAGCGCCGGCGCCGTCTCGCCGAAGGTGCCGGGAATGATCTGGCGCGAGGCGGGCGCCGAGTCGAAGACCAGGCTCCGGATGCCGTTCCGATCGCTCGACGCCTCCTGGAACACGACGGCGTGGCCGTCCGGGGTGACCGACCCCGCGAAACGCTCGCCGTTGGCGACGAGCAGGCTGTCGGGACGGCCGCTGCCGTCGGCCGCGATCCACCAGAGATCGTCATTGCTGGAGTAGATCACGCGGCGCCCGTCGGGCGTCCAGGTCGGCCGATTGCTGATCCCGTTGGTCGTCAGGCGCGACCAGGTGGCCTGGGCGACATCCAGCACCCAGACGTCACTGCCCGATCCCGCCGGGTCGGTGAGCCCGAGCGCGATCCGGCGCCCATCCGGTGAAAAGCGAGGGCTGGCGAATCGACGGGCATCACCCGGAATGGGGATAGCCACCCCCGAGCGGCCGACCAGCACCAGCCGGCGCGGGGTGGTTCCGCCGGACTGGGGATAGACGACGGCGCCGCTGGCGGACACCGCCACCCGGGAGACGAAGGCGTCCGGCTGCGCTACGTCACGCGCGATCGTGACGGGCGGTCCGCTCGGCCGA
>JBBRGH010000701.1:0-1748 GCA_038240915.1 Gemmatimonadales bacterium
GGCCCGGATCTGCATCGGGCTGGCGTACTCGGAGTTCGGCAGCGTCGTGGCAAGAGCGCTCACCGAGAACTCGGCGCGGCAGCCGTTGGTCACCCAGATGTATCCCGAGCCCACTCCCCACGACACGTTCTGCCGGCACGGGTTGCTGCTGAGCTGGCGCGCCAGCTCGACCCGGGCGCCGCGATCGATCGCGCACTGCTCCCGGGTCGCGCCGCGCGACTCGCACCGGATCGTCCCGGTCTGCGCGTCCGCGCGTGGCGCCGTCCCCAGCGCGAGCGCCATCGCCAGCGACGCCGTCGCTACCCACCATGACCGCCGCATCACGCCTCCTCCGCCGTCACCCGCGGGCGGTTGAATGCTCGCTATGAGTGTCGTCACCGCTGCCGTCGAACCAGGCCCGAGTCCCGCGGCTCAGCAGGTACGCCAGCATCACGCTGCCGATGGGCAGCCCGATCAGCGTGCGCCAGTCCCCGCGGATCACCGCGTTGAGCCCGTCGCCCACGAGGTTGACGCCGAGCAGGGCGACCGCGAGCCGGTGGCCCCACCGGCGCCGGGTCCAGAGCCCGGCCGCTGCGCCGGCGCAGGCTGCCGCGACCGCCACCATCAGAGGAATGGCGACCGGTCCGAGCCGGGCGAGGTCGGCCGGCGCCTCGGGCTTGAGGCGCCACACGGCCCTGCTCCACGCGCCTGGCCGGGCCAGCGCCAGCGCGCTGACGGCGGCGGGGATCGTGCCGAGCGCAAAGAAGACGGCCAGTGCGGTCACGCCGGCTGGCCGCCGCTCGGCGGCGCTCGCACTCACCGCGTCGACGCCGGTCCCGTCTGCTCGGCCAGCCGCTTGAACCGCGGGTTGCTCCGGAGCGGATCGAACGTGGGGTCGATCCGAAGCCACCCGGGCGAGAGATAGTACGGCTTCTTGAGCAGCGCCTCCAACCGGTCGAGAGCCTTTCCGGGCTCACCCACGAGGGTGTAGATGCGGGCGAGCTGATGCTGATAGTACTTGCCCTCTTGGGACTCGGTGGGGTTCAGCGCCACCGCCCGCTCGCCTTCGCGCATCGCCGCTTCCTTCCGCCCGGCATACGCCAGTGCCACCCCGAGCAAGGTGTGCAGCTGGCCATTCTCCGGCGCCGCGTAGAGCTGCTGCTCGAAGGCTGTCCGGGCCGAGTCGCCGTAGGCGGCGGCCCGCCGCGGGTCCCCCTCGACCTCGTACACGCCCGCGAGCGCCAGGCCCCAGCTCCCGGCGTCGCCGTCGAAGCTCGTCGGGGTGAGCCGCTTGACCAGCGCGCGCTGGTCGTCGTCGAGAACCCAATAGAGATCCCAATAGGTCGCCATGTAGGCCACGAACGTCGGCAGGTCCACGTCCGCGGGTGGCTGGGCCAGCATGGCCCGCGCGCCCGCCAGATCGCCGCGGGCAAGGTCGACCATGGCCCGGTTCTCGATCATGTTCAGATTGGACGGCTGAAGTGCCAGCGCGGCGTCCTCGGCCTCCGCCGCCTCCCCGTACCGCCGGAGCCACAGCAGGGTGACGCCGAGCGCGTCTGCCACAGTCGCGGACCGGGGATCCAGGGTCCGGGCGCGGCGCAGGTGCTCGACCGCCTCGTCCCACCGCCCCAGCGCCTGCTCGGCGGGCCCCAGGGAACGGAGGAGGTCCACGTCATTCGGCGCGAGGGCGAGTCCCTTGGTGAACTGCTCGACCGCCCGCGCGAAGGCACCGGTGACGAGCCGATGGTAGCTGCCGAGCGCCCCATACG
>JBBRGH010000702.1:0-1748 GCA_038240915.1 Gemmatimonadales bacterium
CATGATCGCCGCGGTAATGAGGCCGAGCAGGATGATCCACCGCTCGGCCCCCACGCGTTCCGATTCGACCGCCGCCGCCGTCACCGCGTGCCGCTCCGCCCCTGATTCATGCGGGGAAAACTAGCACCCCTCGGCGCGGGAAGCGCCGAGAGCGCGGGTGACCAGGATGGTGGATCCCGCGCCCGTCCGGATGATCCGCCCCTCGAAGCGGACCAGCGCGGAGTCGGCAGGTGCGCCCGCCCGGCTGGCGGCTTGTTCGAGCCCGGCGCGCTGGCCGCCTGGCGCGAGGGGGATCGGGCGGCCGGTCCGGCAGTCGGCGAAGGCCGGGCCGGCATCGGTCGGACGCAAGCGGCCTCGGAATGTCAGCGCGGGCTCGAGCGGCGGCACCCCCTCCACCCGAAGCAACGCGTGCCCCTGGGCGGCCACGATGGGACGGCCCTTGGCGTCCATCGGCCGCAACACGCTGGCCCCGAAGGGTGCGAAGGTCTCGACACCCGAGCCCCGGAGCGTGAGCCGGAAGCCGTCGCCGTCGAGGAGCCAGCGGCCGATGTCGTCCCGGACCGAACTGTCGCCGCTCTCCCGCCGGGTGACGCGGAGATAGAACACGGAGTCGGGCAGCAGCTCGAGGTGATAGCGGAGCCCCGCGCAGTCGGCGCAGGCGAGCGTGCCGGTGAACATGGCCGGCAACTGCATGGTGAGCCGGGCGGGAGTGAGCGGGATGGTGGCCGCCGCGCCGCGGCCGTTGGTCAGGACCGGCTCCCCGTCGGTCAGATAGAGCACGCTTCGATCGGCCAGGAGGAGCACGCGGATCGCGTAGTCGCGCGCGGGGTCGATCTGGGTCGGATCGTAGGCAATTCGGAAGTGGACCGGGGAAGGCCCGGGGCCGCCGGTCAGGATGGAAGCGATGACCCGCCCGGGCCGCGGGCCGACCGGACGCTCGATCAGCGCCGCCTCGAGCACGGCGTTGGCCGGCACCGGCGGGCCGCCGGCATACGTGGCAATGCCGCTGACGGTCGGACGGGACTGCCGGCATCCGGCCAGGCAGACGCCCAGCAGCAAGGCCGCCGGGAGCCGGCGCAGGGTGAGGGGAACGGACCCGGCCGGCCGCCGGTGGGAGGACCGGCGAACCAGCCGCGAGCGAGGGTCGAAGGCACGCATGATCACTGTCCCAGGATCTCGGGTCATGGCCCCGGCGCGACCCACAACCGGTGTGGCCAGCACCAGCGCCCTGCAATGAACCCGGCGGCCCTGGGCGGGCGCCAGTCCATTGGGCGCGTTCCCTTACCGGCACGCGGAGGGGACACCGACCCCGGCGGCACGGAACGGCCAGGGCGGGCGGGCGGCACGAGGCGCTCCTTGTGCTTCGGCATTTGTTCGGGTATTGTGGTGCAGCCGATTCCCCGAGCAACTCATGATCCGCGTGCCCGACCTCGAGCAGAAGCTCGACACCCTCATCGGCCTCGCTGCCGACGACCGCGATGGCCCCCCGCCCCGGCTCCGCCACGCCCGCCAGGTCGGCGCCCTCGGCCCGGTCAACATCCGGGAGTTGCGCGCCCGGGGTGGCGGCCGCAACCGGCTGCTCCGGATTCTGATGACCAACGCCTGCAGCTACAACTGCGGATACTGCCCCATGCGGCGGGACCGGGAGCTGCCGCGCACCCTGCTCAAGCCGGAGGAGCTGGTGCGCATCTTTCTCGGCGCGCTCCGGCGCGGATGGGTGGACGGGCTCTTCGTGACGACTGGGATCC
>JBBRGH010000703.1:0-1748 GCA_038240915.1 Gemmatimonadales bacterium
TCGTTGAAGGCTAGAAACCGGCGCCCTGTCAGGTCAATCAAAACGAGCTTGTTACTGACATTCGGCGCTGCTCGCGTGCTGATATCAGCACTATTACTGTGTTATCGTGAATCAGTTAACTGGCTACGCTCTCGTACGGCCGTACGATACTGTACGAGGATAACACCGAAGTGGCGCCTATGATCTCGCAAAAGTGGCCCTCGCATACGCACGCATCCCTGGTCACGGTGAGGCTCCACAGTGCAATCGCGGAGTACAGCCATGAAGCTGAGAGCCCTCATCACCATCGACATCGACGCAGGCGATTACATCACCGCCGCCGAACACCAGCGCCGAATGGAGTCCATTCTCACCGGCATCCGCGGCGATTACGGCCAGGCTGAGTTGCAGTTGCGCGAGCGGCGCGCCCAGCCAGTGGGGCGCTCGCCGGCCATGGTCGCGCCGGCACGGGTCATGACCGGCCGCCTCAACGCCTATGAAGACCTTTAGGCCGGCGCGCCATGCGACGCCGCAACACCATCCTGCAGGCGCTCGAACGCCTGCGCGCGGTCGATGCCAGCGCCTCGATGACGCATCTGATCGCCCTCCTCTACATCTGCGAGAATGAGGGGCTCAATGTTTCGGAACTGGCCCAGGTCTGCCGCACCACGCGCGCCACGGCGTCGCGGACGGCCCGCGCCCTGACGACCAAGGGAACGCCCGACAGCCTGTCGCCGCACATGGGCCTGGTGGAGTTGAGGCCAAGTCCGGTCTCGGTGAACGGCCGCTCGCTCTATCTGACGGAGCGCGGCCGCGCCCTGCGCCTGGCCTTTGACGAGGCCATCCGCGCGGCTCACCCCATCCTGGCCGGCGAGGCGGCCTGATCGGCCAAGGCCGAGGCCAGCTTGCGCCCCGCGGCGATGAGCGCCGGCGGGGTGTAGCCCGAGAAACCGAGCATCACCCGCGGGGGGCCCTCGGCCAGCTCACGGAACCGGGCCATGGGCTGCACCGCCACGCCGCGATCCGCGCACAGGGCGGTGAACCCCGCCTCGTCGCCCCGCAACAGGTCGCAGACCAGGTGGAGCCCCGCCGGCCGGTCGAACGGATGCAGCCATTCGCTCGCCTCCCGCGCCAGGATGTCGGCCAGGACGGCGCGACGCTCGGCGTAGGCGGCGCGGCACCGCCGCATGTGGTGGTCGAGCGGGCACGAATTGATGAAGTCGGCGAGCACCATCTGGTTCGGGACGTTGGAATGCCCGTCCAGGGCGCCGCGCGCCACCGCCACCCGGTCGATCAGCGCTTCGGGGGCCACCAGATAGGCGATCCTCAAGGCCGGGAAGAGCATCCTGCTGAACGAGTTGAAATAGATCGTCCGGTCCGGGGCGGCCGTCGCGAGGGGAGCGGCCCCTCCCGATGGATCGCTTTCCCAGTCGTAGTCCTCCTCGAACACCCAGCCGCCCGCATCTCGCGCCCACGTCAGCAGCGCCCTTCGCCGCTCGGCCGAGAGCCGTGCGCAGGTGGGGAACTGGCAGGCCGGCGTCACCACGGCGAGGCGAGCGTCGGGGGCCAGCGCGAGGCCGGCCTCCACGTCGATCCCGTCCTCGTCCACCGGCGTGGGCGCCAGGCGGACGCCGTTGGCGCGCAACACCTCCTTGCTGCCGAAATAGCCCGGCTCCTCCACCAGGGCGGTCGACCCGCCGAGGTCCAGCGCCCTCACCGCCAGATTCACACCGGCGCGGATGCTAGTGGTCACGATCACCTGCTCGGGC
>JBBRGH010000704.1:0-1748 GCA_038240915.1 Gemmatimonadales bacterium
CTTGCCGAGGCCCATGTCGTCGGCGAGGATCCCGCCGAGCCCGTGGTCGTGCAGGAAGCCGAGCCATTCGTACCCGGACTGTTGATAGCTGCGCAGCGTTGCGTGCACGGCGGCCGGCAGTGGCAGTGCGGGCACCTGCACTCCGGCGGTGAGACCGGCGACGATGTCGCGCCAGCCGGCGGCCTGGCTCGTGACGACGCCGAGTTCCTGCAGCTCCTCCCAGAGGTCCGCCTGGAAGGGACTGATGCCGAGGGAGGTCGCGGATGGTTCCTGCAGGCTGCGAGCCTCTTCGATCAGGCGGCGCAGGGTGTGCAGCTCGGGCCGGTCGAGACTGAAGTAGGTGCCGCTGGGGAGGATGAGGAGGTCCTGCCCTGCGGCCAGGGCCCGGAACAATACGTCGAAGGGCACGTCCTCGCCGTCGATCGACAGCGATACGGCGAGGTTGAACCAGTCCCGGTCGTCGAGGCGCTCGCTCGTGCCGATGCTGATCACGGGGGCGGCGTCCGCCGCTCGGTAGTCGACGACGTCACCGATCGTGAGGACGAGGACATCCGGGAGGGCTTCGAGCCGCGGCACGATCGTCTCGAGGAAGCCGATCATGCCCGCGCCGGTGAGCGCGGAGTGTCCGGACAGCCGGGGCACCCCGCCGCGCCGCGGCGCGAGGTCGACGATGGGGGCGAGCAGCCCGTCGACGGAGTGCAGGATCCGCGACTCCGCGGCCACGTCGCGGTAGCGGTTCTCGCCCGGAGCGGGTCGAAGCTCGAGGTGGTACGTCTCGTTGGTCGTGGCCGGACCGGCCTGGTACCGCCAGGTCCAGTTCAGGGTGATGCGCGCATCCGCCTGGTGGCTGATCGTGAGCGTCAGTGCCGGTTGCGGTGTTTCGGGCGGCTCGAACGACGCGTCCCGGCTCGTGACGTGCGCCCGGTCGCGGAGATAGGGGTAGGACTCGGCGAGGAAGGCCGGCTCGTCGGCGGCGGGCACGTCGATGGACTGGCCGCTGAGGGCGAGGGTGCGCAATTCCCGGCTCACCTCGACCGCGAGCGGGGCGAGGGTGAGCCGGCCCCCGGTCGGATCCCCGGCCGGTGCGTCCAGCCACGTGTAAATCCCGTGGGCGGGGTCGCCGGTGAAACCGAACCGGCCCCCGGGCAGCCGGTGCTCGTCGAGCACGACGGAGGGGGTGATCAGAAGGCCGGCGGGTGTACGGAGGATGTCGAGCTCGAGGGACGCCGGATGCTCGGCGATTCTGACCGTTTCCTGGGCGCCGGAGGTGGAGATCAGGGGGATCCCGGCGGCCGTCGCTTCCTCGAGCAGGCCCCAGAGAGCCCGGTCGGGGAAATCGTCGAGCTGGATCCACTGGGTGGCAGAGCCGTAGTACGGCCGGCCGGCGAGGTGCAGGGCATAGAGGGAGGAGAGCACCCGACGCTGGGCGTGCTGGGCGGTGCCCATGGTCTGGGCGATGTTGTCCCAGGTCAGGGCGCCGCGGATCCAGCGGCCCTGCTTGCCGAGCATCATCGGCCGGGCGGCGAGGTGCCGGCCGCCGGACTGGAACCGTGAGTTGACGGGGGCGAGCACCTGGAACTGTAGCGCGAGCTCCGTCCCGGTCTGCGCGGCCGTCTCCCCGGGGGCGGGCAGGCCGCCGAGCACGCTTCGCCAGCGCGGAACGGCCGGGGTCGGTGGCGATTGTCGGGCTTGGTATGACTGAAGGGCGGCGGGGGACTGGAGCGCAGAGAGCGCGGGCGGGGTACCTC
>JBBRGH010000705.1:0-1745 GCA_038240915.1 Gemmatimonadales bacterium
CGATGGGCACCATCAGCCTTTACCGTGCAGGGTTGCCGCACATGATCAAGGCCGGCAACGGGGGGGATCTGATCACTGTCTCCAGCCAGGCGGGCCTTCATGGGTTCCCCGGTGAGGCGGTCTACTGTGCCAGCAAGTTCGCGCAGGTCGGACTCACGCGCGCCATCGATGAGGAATTTCGCACGATGGGCATCCGGGCTGCGACCGTTTGTCCTGGTGGAATCCACACAGAGTTTGCTATGGGCGAGGGGCGGGGCCGGTCACATGACGATCCCGAAATGGCGACGATGATGTCGGCCAGCGATGTAGCCGAGGTTATCTATTTCACGCTGACGCGCCCGAGAACCATGCGGATGATGGAGTCGGGCCTGCAATCAATGAGTGAAGAGCTAGCGGGCTAGGGCGTGTCTGCTTATTCGCGTAGCCAGATGGTGATGGCGCGGAGGACGACAGCGCCGCGGTAGTTGGTCGCGAGTTTGTCGTAGCGGGTGGCCAGGCCGCGCCATTGTTTGTGGTCGTTGAAGGATCGCTCGACCACGTTGCGTCGCTTGTAGGTCATCGCGTCGAATGCTGGTGGTCGCCCGCCCCCGGATCCGCGTCGTTGTCGGTGTGCGATCTCGTCGGCACGTTGCGGGATGACGGTGTGGATCCGTCCGGCCCGCAGCAAGGCCCGGTTTGCTCGCGAGGAGTAGGCCTTGTCCCCCAGCAGGGCCTCGGGCCGGGTACGGGGTCGCCCTGGCCCGGGGGTGTTCACGCGGAGTTCGGCGAGTAGGTATTTCAACATCGGTGAATCGCCGGCCTGGCCAGCGGTCAGGCCGATCACCAGCGGTCGCTGGTTGCCGTCGACGAGTTGGTGGATCTTGGTCGACAATCCGCCCCGGGAGCGACCGATCGCATGGTCGGGAGGTTCGTGGGCGGGGTCAGCGGCAGAAACCTTGTAGTTCGATTCAGCCCCCTGTG
This sequence comes from Gemmatimonadales bacterium, assembly GCA_038240915.1. Taxonomy (GTDB): domain Bacteria; phylum Gemmatimonadota; class Gemmatimonadetes; order Gemmatimonadales; family GWC2-71-9; genus CAVVWJ01. The sequence continues at coordinate 961 of JBBRGH010000705.1, forward strand.
AGGCCCGCGGGCCGTTCCACACGGCTCCGGTTGGTGCCGTGCTGGTGGGCACGGTTGATCGTGGCATCCACGCTCACCGTCCAGTCCACCTCGCCCGCTTCGGCGGCCTCGGCGATCAGTTGAGCGTGGATTCGGTCCCAGGTGCCGTCCCGGGAGAAGTCTTGATGGCGTTCCCAGACGGTCTGCCAAGGACCGAACCAGACGGGCAGGTCACGCCACGCACCGCCGGTCCGGTACCGGTAGATGATCCCCTCGACCACCTGCCGGTGGTCACGCCACGGCCGCCCCCGCCGACCCTGCGATGAAGGCATGAACGGCTCGATCCGGGACCACTGGGCATCGCTGAGCAGCGCCAAACGTGACATGAGTCAACAATCCCCCAACCCACCACCTGGATTAAGCAGACACGCCCTAGCCGGCATCGACGGCCTCAGCGCTGGCGACGTCGTGACAGCAGAGCAAATGCTGGCCCTTTTCGGCTCCGGCCACCACCCGCTGGCTGCTCAGCGGGCCGAGGCGCTGGAGGGCGATCCAGGCGCGACCGAGCAGGATGTGCTGGACGCGGTCCGGCTGGGTCGACCGTTCAAGGTGTACGCCAACGACGTCAGCCCCTACCGCATCGAGGTCGCCCGCCGGCTGGAAGCAACCAACGCCGATGCCGGCCGGCCCCGCGAAGCAGCGGTCAGCATCGAGGAACGAGCCCGCATCCGCACCCAAGTGGGACTGGAGTGGTTCCGGCGCGACTTCGGCCGGGCACCGCTGAACCAGCGGGAACTCGCCGGCCA
>JBBRGH010000706.1:0-1744 GCA_038240915.1 Gemmatimonadales bacterium
CGGACCGAGCACCTCGTCGAGGAACCGCCGCAGCGCGCCGGGCTCCTGCGGAAAATCGACCAGGAAATAATGCTTGAGGCCCCGATGCACCAGCGAGCGCTCCAGGATCTCCCCGTACCGCGAGACGTCGTTGTTGCCGCCCGACACGATCGCCACCACCGTCGAGCCGGGCGGCAGGGCGAGCTCGGTCAGCGCCGTCACGGCGAGCGCGCCGGCGGGTTCGGCGACGATGCCCTCGTTCTGGTACAGCCGCAGCATCTGGGTGCAGATCGCGCCCTCGTCGACGGACGTGATCCTGGTCCCGGACTCGGCGACGATTCGGTACGGCAGCGCCCCGATCTGCCGGACCGCCGCGCCGTCCACGAACGGGTCCATCGATTCCAGTCGGGTCGGTCCGCCGTGCTCCAGGGCGGCGATCATGGCCGGGGCACCGGCCGGCTCGACGCCGATCACCGTCACCCCCGGAGCCCGCTCTCGCAGGTAGCTGACCACGCCCGCGATCAGGCCACCGCCGCCGACGGGCACGATCACCACGTCCGGTGGACGCCCGAGTTGCTGGAGCAACTCCCGAATCACGGTGCCCTGGCCCGCGACGGTCCGTGGATGGTCGAACGGCGGAACCAGCACGGCGCCGGTCTGCTCGGCGTGCTCGGCGGCGGCAACTGCTGCGTCGTCGAAGGTGTCGCCGGTCAGTACCAGCTCCACGGTGCCGTCGCCGTGCGAGAGGATCCGATCCCGCTTCTGCCGCGGCGTGGTGTTCGGCAGGTAGATCCGCCCCATGATGGCCAGTTGGCGGCAGGCGAAGGCAACCCCCTGCGCGTGATTCCCCGCACTGGCGCACACCACCCCGGCGGCGCGCTGGCCGGCGTCGAGCTGGGACATCAGGTTGTAGGCACCGCGCACCTTGTAGGAACGGACGACCTGCAGGTCCTCCCGCTTGAGCAACACCGTCGTGCCGGTCTCTGCAGAGAGCCGGCGGCATTCCTCCACCGGGGTGAGCGCGGCCACCCCGGCGATCCGCCTGGCGGCGGCGTCGATGTCGGCGGCGGTCACCGCCAGGTCACCGCCGCGCACCCTCCTGGTCTGCGACACACCTCGATCTTGTCACCCCCGCATTCTGTGACCCGATCCTGTGGCCCGATCCTGTGCCCTGTCCCCGATCCCTGAGACCCCGATCCAGTCAGCCGTCGCGGTAGGTTCGTACCGTGCTTGCTGCCATGCGCCAGGCCCGCATCCTCGATGAGGTCCGCAGGACCGGTGGAGCCCGGGTGGCGCACCTGACGGCCCTGCTGGGCGTCTCGGACATGACGGTGCGCCGTGACCTCGAGGCCCTGGACCGCAAGGGCCTGCTGTCCAAGGTGCACGGCGGTGCGACCGCGATGGACACCGCCAGCGCGATCGAGCCGGGCTTCGAGGTCACCAGCCAACGTGAGGTCTTCGAGAAGGAGGCCATCGCAGCCAGAGCCGCCCAGCTGATCCGGCCGGGCATGGCGATCGCGATCACCGCCGGCAGCACGACCTGGACGCTGGCCCGGCATCTCGGGGACATCGCCAATCTGACCGTGGTCACCAACTCGCTCAAGGTGGCGGAGGTGCTGAACGCCCGTCAGCGGCCGGATCTCACCGTCGTGCTGACCGGCGGTCTCCGCACCCCGTCCGACGGGCTGGTGGGACCCGTTGCCGTGCAGGCGATTCGCTCACTCCACGTGGACATGGTGATCATGGGCGTGCACGGGATCGACGA
>JBBRGH010000707.1:0-1743 GCA_038240915.1 Gemmatimonadales bacterium
TTCGAGAGAGCCCGGTGCGCACCGAGCGCCGTACCCTCACCGATGACCATCGCCGACGCGCGCGCCGCCGCCCCCGATCGCAAAGCCGACCATCTGAGCATCGCCGCCGGACCTGGTGTATTGCACACGAGCGGAACCGGCCTGGACCGTTTCTCGCTGCGACATCGGGCGTTGCCCGAACGGGATCTGGCTGACGTGCGCCTCGACTGTCGCCTGGTCGGCGTGGACCTGCGGGCGCCGCTCATCGTGTCGGCGATGACCGGCGGGACCCCCGCCGCGAAGGTGATCAATGAGCGGCTGGCGCGCGGGGCCGCCGAGCACGGCGTCGCCATGGTGCTGGGCTCCGGGCGCGCCCTGCTCGAGGACCCGGCCCTCGCGGCCACCTACGGAGGCGGGGACCGGCCGCCACTCCTGCTGGCCAACCTCGGCGCGGCCCAGCTCACCGGCCCCGACGGGCCGGCCCGCGCGGCAGCGCTGGTGGAACTACTGGACGCCGACGGGCTGTCGATCCACCTCAACCCCATCCAGGAGGCGGTGCAGCCCGAGGGCGGGCCGAAGTTCGCCGGGGTGCTGGCCGCCATCAGCGCGACGGTGCAGCGCCTCGCGCCGTGCCCGGTCATCGTCAAGGAGGTCGGCTTCGGCATGGACGGCGAGGACGTGCGCCTGCTGGCGCAGACCGGCGTCGCGGCCGTCGACATTGCCGGCGCCGGGGGAACCAACTGGGCGCTCGTCGAAGGCCGGCGCGACAGCCGCGCCGCTGCGGTGGCCGGCGCCTTTGCCGACTGGGGCGTCCCCACGGCGACCGCCCTGCGCGAAGCGCGGACCGCGGCGCCCGGCACCACCCTCCTGGCCAGCGGCGGCATCCGGGACGGCGTGGAGGCGGCCGTGTGTCTGGCCCTCGGGGCGACGGCGGTGGGCATGGCCCGTCCGCTGCTGCAGGCCGCGCAGGCCGATCGGCTGGACGAGGCTCTGGGTGTGGTCCTGGACCAGTTGCGGATCGCCACCTGGGCGGCCGGCGCGCCGTCGACCGCGGCGCTCAATCTCCGTCACCTGCGCGAAACTGAGCGGCCATGAGTCGCGTGGTGGTCATCGGTGCCGGACTGGGCGGCCTGGGCGTCGCGCTGCGCCTGCAGGGCCAGGGTCACGACGTCACCGTGGTCGAGGCGCGCGAGCGCCCGGGCGGCCGCGCGTACCAACTGCGCGACCAGGGCTTCACCTGGGATACCGGGCCGTCGCTGATCACCATGCCCTGGGTGCTGGAGGACGTCTTCGCGGCCGGCGGCATGGACGTTCACCGGGAACTCGAGCTCACCCGTCTTGATCCCTTCTACCGGATCTTCTGGGAGGGCGAGGAACGCCATCTGGACTTCGTGTCCGAGCCTGAGCGGATGAAGGCCGAGATCGCCAAGTTCTCGACCCGGGACGCCGCCGCCTTCGACGGCTTCATGGCCGCGCTGAAGCCGATCTACGAGGACGGGATCCTCGCCGCCGGCCGGCGCTCCTTCCAGCGCCCCGGCGACCTGGCACGCATCACCCCCGGCCTGGCTCGGATGGGGGCGTTGCGCACGCTCCACGGGTTCGTCGCCTCCCACTTCTCCGACGAGCGCATCCGCGAGGCGTTCTCGTTCCACTCGCTGTTCGTCGGCGGCGACCCGTTCCGCGTGCCGGCCATCTACGGCGCCCTGGTCTACCTGCAGTTCCTGGACTCGGTCTGGTACGCGAAGGGCGGCGTGTATTCGATGG
>JBBRGH010000708.1:0-1741 GCA_038240915.1 Gemmatimonadales bacterium
TTGACACACTCACCCAAGGCGGTCGCGAAGATCAGCGAACACGTCAAGGTGCTGGCGTTTTACGACTACCCCGCCGAGCGCTGGATCCACCTGCGGACCACGAACCCGATCGTGAGCACCTTCGCCACCGTCCGGCTGCGGCAGCGGGTCACCAAGGGGCCCGGCTCCCGGGCGGCCGGCATCGCGATGGCGTTCAAACTCATCGAGTCCGCCTAAGGCAGGTGGCGGGCCGTGAACGCGCCCCACCTGGTCGCCCTGGTCCGCGCCGGCGCGGTCTTCGAGAAGGGCAAACTCGTCGAACGACCCGAGGAACCAGCCGAGGAATCAGGAGGTGATCAGCAAGTCGCGTGACACGCCCATCCACAGGTCTTGACAATTGCTCCGTGGGTGGTGGGCTAGTGCACAGCACTGTTGACACGGGTTGTGTCCGAAGTGGTGTGCACGGTGCGGCGTTCTGGTCAGGAGTCGTGTTCACTAACCGTCGCGTGTGCATCTGACGGCCGCGGCTCGCCGGCGCGTTGCACGGCGCGGTAGACGGTGGAGCGGGCAACGGTGAACAGCTCGGCCAAGTCGGCGCTGGTGTGCTTTCCGGCGCGCCATAGCTCAACCAGGTGGGCCTCTTGGGCGGGCTTGAGCTTGGGCTGCTTGCCGCGCAGCCGGCCCTTGGCCTTGGCGACCTTCATGCCTTCCCTGGTCCGCATCCTGATCAAGTCCGACTCAAATTCAGTGATCATCCCGAGGACGTTGAACAGCAGACGTCCGACCGGGTCGGTCGGATCGTGCACCGACCCGCCGATGTTGAGCTTGACGCCGGCTTGGGTGAGCTCCTCGACGATGTTGCGGGCATCAGTCAGCGAGCGGGCCAGCCGGTCGAGCTTGGTGACGACGAGGGTGTCACGGGATCGGCAGGCAGCCAGAGCCTCGCGCAGACCGGGTCGTGCCCGGTTGGTGCCGGTCAGGCCGTGGTCGACATAGATCAGATTCGGCTTCACCCCAAGCGCGGTTAGCGCGTCGCGTTGGACGGTGAGGTCCTGCTAATCGGTCGAGCAGCGGGCGTACCCGACGAGCATCCCCACCAAGAGACTGTAGCGGTTAGAGCCCGTGATGGATTAACCTCGCTTTTGGCGTTGTGGGCGTTACGGTTGTGCTGTGGCGGATCTGGCGGAGTCGGTGGCACGGCGGTTTGCGGTGGTGCGGCCTCATCTGTCGGAGTTCCAGCGGCGGTTGTGGCTGGGTGCGGAGGCCGCTGAGCTGGGGCCGGGTGGGGTCGGTGTGGTCGCGGTGGCGACCGGGGTCGCCGCGGACACCGTCCGGCGGGGGCGGGCCGAGGCCGACGACGGGACGGCACCGGCGGCTGGGCGCTCCCGCAAGGCCGGCGGTGGCCGCAGACGTGCCGAGTCGCATGACGAGCAGCTGGTGGCGGCGTTCGAGTCGTTGATCGACCCGGTGACCCGGGGGGATCCGATGTCGCCGCTGCGCTGGACCAGCAAGTCGATCCGGGCGTTGACCGCGGCGCTGCGCGAAAGGGGTCACCAGGTCAGCGATTTCGTGGTCCGCCGACTGCTGCGGGAGCGGGGTTACCGCCTGCAGGCCAACGTCAAGACCGCCGAGGGCGGCCAGCACGAGGACCGCGACGCCCAGTTCGGCTACCTCAACGATCAGGCCCAGGCCCACCTGGCCAGCGGCGACCCGGTGATCTCGGTCGACGCGAAGAAGCAGGAACTCGTCGGGGCGTACCAGA
>JBBRGH010000709.1:0-1740 GCA_038240915.1 Gemmatimonadales bacterium
CAGAAGGCTCAGCAGGCCGGGCCGCTGGCCGCCGCTCAGGCGCAGCAGGCGGTGCTTTCCGAGCGGGCCCTGGTCGCCCAGAAGAACGCCGAGCTGCGCGAGGCCGAGCTGATCGCGGAGGTTGCCAAGCCGGCCCAGGCGGAGGCGGATCGGATCATCACGCTGGCCAGGGCGCGCGCCGAAGCGACCCGGCTCACCTCGGCAGCGGCAGCCGCCGAGAATCGCATCGCGCTCGATCAGCGCGTGATCGAGCAGCTCCCTGAGATGCTGCGCGCGGTCGGCGAGGGCCTGCAGGGCGCCCACCTCACCGTCCTGGACGGCGCCGAGGGACTGAGCGGGCTGACCGCCTCACTGGCCGGCCAAGGACTGGCGCTGCTCGAGGCGGTTCGCGGCGGACTCGCGCGCTCCGCAGACCAGCCGCCCCGGGCAGCTCTTGATGGTGCCGATAGCGACCGGAGCTGAGCACAAGCAGCCCCGCCGATGGCGGCCCGGCCCCCCACCAGGACAGTGTGGCCCACCAGGACAGTGTGGCCCACCAGGACAGTGTGGCCCACCGCGACGGGCTGGCCCGGAGCGTGCGACTGCTGCAGGCTGGCTCGATCACCAGCTCGTTCGACCGGTTCGTCACCGGACCGCTGCTGCTGAGCATCGCCGCCGACTTTCACGTGACGCTGGCCGCCGCTGCCGCGGTGGCCTCCTGGTATTTCCTCTGCTACGGCCTCAGCCAGCCGCTGGGGGGGCTGTGCAGCGATCGGCTGGGACGGGTCCGCACGATGCGCTTGACGCTGGCGATCGCCGGCGCCTGCGGAGTCATCTCGGCGCTGGCTCCGAGCCTGCCGCTGCTGGTGGTCGCCAGGGCCTGCACCGGCGCGTGCATCGCGGCTGTCGTGCCGGCCGGGCTGGTGTACGTGGGCGACCTCGTCCCGATCGCCCGCCGCCAGCACACTCTGACCGACCTGAACGCCGCTACCGCGCTCGGCATCACGGCCGCCACCGCGCTCGGCGGCGTGCTTGCCGCCGCGCTGTCCTGGCGGGTGGCCTTTCTCCTGCCGGCGCTGGTCGCCGGCGTACTCGCAGTCGTGCTGCGCGCACTGCCCGAACCTCCCCGAAGCCACGCTCGACAGGGTGGCATCGGGACGGTGCTGCGGCACGGCTGGGGCGTGACGGTGTTGGGACTCGCGATGGTCGAGGGCGCCGCCCTGCTGGGCCTGCTCACCTACTTCGCGCCGACCCTGGAGAGCGGCGGTTCCACAGCGACCACAGCAGGGGCGGTCGTCGCGCTGTACGGGGTCGGGCTGTTGTTGGCCTCCCGGGTTGTGAAGCGGCTCGCGATGCGGACCCGCCCGGCGATTTTCCTTGGCATCGGCGCGACCGGTCTGGTGGTCGCCTACGCCGCGATCTGCCTGAGCCAACGACCGGTGGTCGTGGCGGCCGCCGCGTTCCTGGTCGGAGCGGCCTGGGCGTCGATGCACTCGACGATGCAGACCTGGGCGACCGAGGTGGTGCCGGCCGCGAGGGCGACCATGGTGTCGCTATTCGCCGGCGCGCTGTTCGTGGGCAGCGGCGTCGCGACGGCCGCGCTGGCCCCGCTGGCCGGCGCCGGGCACTGGTCGACGCTTTTCGCCGTGGGCATCGTGCTGTCGGCGGCCTTCGGTCTGGCGGCTACGGCCCTGCGGCACCGGCACCACGTGGCGCCGATGGTCAGAGAGCGATGACCACCTGGTCGCGGCCGGCCAACTT
>JBBRGH010000710.1:0-1737 GCA_038240915.1 Gemmatimonadales bacterium
GGAAGTTGGAGATCCGCTGCTCACCGCTGGTGCGCAGGAACAGGTCGACATCGGGCATGTCGGGCTCGTCGAGATAGCGGACCAGGGTCCGCTCGTCCACCCGATCCGGGTCCAGCCGGCCGGCCGCGGCCTCGCCGGCGATGGCCCGGGCGGCGTCGGCCAACTCCGCCCGCCCGCCGTAGTTGACGCACATGGTCAGGGTCAGCACTGTGTTGTCCCGAGTCAGCTCCTCAGCCTCCTCCAGCCGGCGGATCACCCGCCGCCACAGCCGCGGCCGACGCCCGGCCCAGCGCACCCGGACGCCGAGAGCGTGCATCTCATCCCGCCGCCGGACCAGGACGTCTTCGTTGAAGCCCATCAGAAAGCGCACTTCATCCGGCGAGCGCTTCCAGTTCTCGGTGGAGAACGCGTACGCCGACAGCCAGCCGATGCCGAGTTCGATGGCCCCTTCCACGCAATCGAACAGCGCGTGCTCCCCGGCCTCGTGCCCCGCGGTCCGGGGGAGACCACGCTGCTTGGCCCAGCGGCCGTTGCCGTCCATCACCAGCGCAACGTGGCGCGGGACGAGATGGCCTGCGATGGCCGGCGGAACGGCGCCGGAGGGATGTGGCGACGGCGGGTGGACCGCTGGGCGGCTCCGCCGGCGGACGGTCATCCGGACTCGACCAGCGGAAGCGAGCGAAGGCTGCGCTCCAGATGCCACTGCAGGTGGGCCGCGACCAATCCGCTCGCCTCCCGCCGGACCCGCTCGGAGCTGCCGTCGGCGATGGTCCAGTCCCCGCTCAGCAGCGCTGCCAGCAGCTCGAGGCTGGCGGCCGCCGGGCTTACCGCGCCCGGCGGTCGGCAGGTCGGGCACACCACGCCGCCGAGGGCCACCGCGAACGCGCTGTGCGGCCCAGGAGCCGCGCAGCGGGTACACCGATCCAACGCGACCTGGTAACCGGCGCTGGCCAGCGCCCGCAGTGCAAAGGCATCCAGCACCAGCCTGGCGGGGTGGGACCGCACGTCCAGCGCGCGCAACGCGCCGACCACCAGCAGGTACAGCCGCAGCGCCGGCTCCCGCTCCTCGGCGGTGAGCCGCTCGGCGGTCTCCAGCACGGCCGTGGCCGCGGTGTGCGCCGGGTAGTCCGCGGCGAGCCGGGAGCCGAACGCGTCGAGGGTCTCGGCCTGCGTCACGATGTCCAACGAGCGGCCCTCGTACAGCTGGAGATCCACCCGGGTGGCCGGCTCGAGGCGGGCGCCGAAGCGCGACCGGGTCCGGCGCACCCCCTTGGCTACCGCCCGCACCCGGCCGGTCCGCCGGGTCAGCACGGTGATGATGCGATCGGCCTCGCCGAGTTTCTGGGTACGCAGCACCACTCCCTCGTCCCGGTAGAGCGCCATCGGGTCATTCTCGCCCCGCCGGTGCGACTTCGACGGCTCGCCCCGCCGCCCGCCGTTACCTCATCGCGTGGGTCGGCGGGTCAGAAGCCGAGCCGGTGCAGGTGGCGGGGGTTGCGCTGCCAGTCCTTGGCCACCTTGACCCGCAGGTCGAGGTACACCTGACTGCCGAGCAGCGCCTCGATCTGACCTCGGGCGGTGGTCCCCACCGCCTTCAACCGGGCACCGCCCGGACCGATCACGATGCCGCGCTGACTGTCGCGCTCCACGTAGAGCACCGCCGAGACGTCGATCAGGTCCCGGCCCTCCCGCGGGGTGAGTTCCTCGACGACGACGGCGATGGAGTGCGGCAGCTCG
>JBBRGH010000711.1:0-1733 GCA_038240915.1 Gemmatimonadales bacterium
CGAGCCCACCGACAAAGGCCGGGTCGGTGCCGGGCGTGGCGACCCGGATCATCCGCATGCCCAGCTCCGCGGCGGTCTCCGCGGCTTCGTGGTCCAGGTCCCAGACGACCTCGACGTGGTCGCTGGTGAAGCCGATCGGGAGGACGATCACGGCGGCCGCACCCTCCGCCGATGCCGCGCGGATGGCAGCGCTGATGTCCGGCTCCAGCCACGGGGCGCGCCCGTCGCCGCTCCGCGACTGGTAGACGAGCGACCATTCGGGGAGGGGTCCGCCCACGGCCTTCGCGACGCGCGCAAGAACGGCCCGCGCCACGGCCAGGTGCTGGGCCACGTAGGCGCCCCCGCCCTCGAGCGTCCCCCGCTGGTCGGGCGGTCCCGACGTCTCGGCCATCGCGACCGGGATGGAGTGGGTCGAGAACAGCAGTCGCACCCGCTCCCGGGGCGTTCGGGCCGCATCCGTCTGCGCGAGCGCCGCCGCAATCCCGCGGGCGAACGGCTCGAGGAAGCCGGGGTGGTCGAAGTAGGCCCGGACTTTCTCGAGCCGCAGCTTCCCCGCAAGGTCGTTCGCGACCAGTGCCCCGGCGAGGTCCTCGCGGTACTGCCGGCAACTCGAGTACGAGGAATACGCGCTGGTCGTGAGGGCGAGCACCGTCGAGTGGCCGGCTGCGTGAATCTCGCGGAGCGTCGCGGCCAGGAACGGGTCCCAGTTCCGGTTGCCCCAGTAGAGCGGCAGGTCCAGGCGCCGGACGGCCAGCTCGGCCCGCAGGGCTTCCAGGAGCGCGCGGTTCTGCCCATTGATCGGGCTCACCCCGCCGAGAGCGAGGTAGTGGTGGGCGACTGCCTCCAGGCGCTCGCGCGGGATGCCGCGACCCCGGGTGACGTTCTCCAGGAACGGCATCACGTCGTCCGGTCCCTCGGGCCCGCCGAACGACACGAGGAGGAGGGCGTCGATCGGCGCGGCGGGAGGGCTTCCGCTCACCGGAGCGTCCATCGGCGAGGACGGGTGGCCGGCAGGAGGGCTTCCGCTCACCGGGGCGTTCATCGCCGGGGCCGGGTGGCCGGCAGGAGGGCTTCCGCTCACCGGGGCGTTCATCGCCGGGGCCGGGTGCCCGGCAGGAGGGCTTCCGCTCACCGGAGCGTCCATCGCCGGGGACGGGTGCCCGGCCGGAGACAGCGAAGGCTCGCCCTCGTCGGTCAATGGTTGAACCAGTCCGCCGAGCCCAGCTCCGCGTCCGCATCAAGCTCCGCCCGCGCCGCGGAGCGCGCCGCCTGCGCCCGAACGCGGGCCAGCCGATCGTTGCCGGCCGCCTCCATCGCGCCTGCCCAGGCATCGTCGGCGAGCAGGGCGCGGAGCGCGGCCAGGTACGCGTCCGCGCAGGCCGCCACGAGGTTGACGTGGCGAGCGGTCCCCGGGTAACGGCCCGTGGAACGCTCGCCGGAGGCGCCGGCCGGCGGCTCGATCACGAGCTCCACGAGCGCATCCGCCGCCGCCGTCTCACCGATCGCGTGGACATCGAAGGCGACGAGCCGGACACGACCGCCCAGCACGTCCTCGAGCGCCGCGTCGAGGGCGTCGAACAGCGCGCCGATGGCGCCTGCGCTCTCGGCCGTGCCCTCCCACTGCGAGTCACCTGCGGCAAGAACCACCGCGGCCCGTGACCCGGTGGCGCGCTCGGTCCCGGAGCCGGTCGTCATCGTCCAGCGGCGCAGGTGGAGCTGCCCACCGCCCGCGT
>JBBRGH010000712.1:0-1733 GCA_038240915.1 Gemmatimonadales bacterium
CCCACGGACGAGACGGTCAGGGAACGTGCCCGGCGATCCGTCGCCGACATCATGAGCCGCTTCCCCGTCTATCCGGGGTAGGCCGTGGGGCCCTACCTCGGCGTGTTCCTGGCTTCGGCCGTCGCCGTGGCAGTGGTCACCCCGCTGGTCCGCCGCCTGGCCGTCCGGGTCGGTGCGATCGACAAGCCGTCGGATCGAAAAGTGCACCCCAAACCCACGCCCACGGGCGGCGGGGTCGGCCTGCTCGTCGGTGTGGGCGCCGGCCTGGGGGCGGCGCTCCTGTTTCCGTCACTGCGTTCGACGTTCTTCGAAACGAGCGAGCTCCAGGGCACCCTCCTGGCGGCCCTGGTGATCACGCTGATCGGGTTGATCGACGACCTGTTCACGCTGTCCGCTCCGGCCAAGGTGGCCGGGCAGATCCTGTCCGCCGGACTGCTCATCCTCACCGGGGTCGAGCTCCTGTACTTCTGGTTCCCGCTGGGTCTGGGGACCGTGGTGGTGGGATCGGATCTCGCCGTGCTCCTCACGGTGGCGTGGGTGCTGGTCCTGGCAAACGCCATCAACCTCATGGACGGCCTCGACGGGCTGGCCGCGGGCATGGTGGTGATCGCGGCCTCGGCGTTCTTCGTCTATCTGTTCTGGGGCCCGACCAACTTCATCTCTCCGCCCACCGGAGCGTTGATCCTGTCGGCGGCCACCGCCGGGGCCGCTCTGGGGTTACTGCCCTACAACTTCTATCCGGCGAGGATCTTCATGGGAGATTCCGGCAGCATGCTGCTTGGGCTGCTCATGGCCTCCGCCACCATCTCGGGAGTGGGCCGGACGCCGCTGCCCTCCGGCGGAGATATCGCCGCCTTCGCCATCCCCGTCCTCATCCCGTTGCTCGTGCTGGCCGTTCCCCTGGTCGACGTGGCCCTGGCGATCATCCGCCGCCTCCGCCGGGGACGCTCAGTGTTCGCTCCGGACAAGGAGCACATCCACCACCAGCTCCGGGAAGTCGGGCACACCCACCGGCGGGCAGTCCTGATCATCTACTTCTGGGGCGTCCTGGCGGCCGGATGCGCGCTTGCTATCACGTACATCAACGGCCGGGGACTGCTGGCGGTGGTGGTGGGGACCGCCCTGGTCCTCATCGCCGCGACGTACGTCCCGCAGCGCCTGCGCGAGAAGGCCCGGGCCCGCCGAGAACGGGAGGCGGAGGCCAAGGAGGGGAGCGCCGCGGTCGCGCCGAAGGCCTCCTGAGTGGCGGCGGCCTGGCAGGTCCCCACCCCGGCCGCCGGAGTCGCTCGCCCAGACGGTCGATTTGCCCGCTTGTGAAACTTTTCACAAAGTGCCTGGTCAGGGCCCAAATATGGCCTTCTAGCTGCTCAAACAGGTTCGCGACGATTTGCCGAGGCTCTTGGGCCGCGGATATACTCGCGCCGCTTTATGGCTCGCCCACAGGACCAGGCGGATCCATCCCAGCCCTGGGCGGGAATGTCGACAGGGCTCGGGATCAGTGTGACCATGCTGAGCGGCCCTGCGGTTTGGGGATTCATCGGGTACGTGATCGATCGGTTGGCCGGTACGGAGAAGGTGTTCACGGCCATCGGGATGGTGCTCGGCGCCAGTGGTGCGGGATACATCGTGTACCTGAGATTCGGCAAGGATCCCGGGGGCTCGGGGAACCGAACGACGCGGAGCACTGAGGGCGATGACCACGACGAACGCTGAGCCCGAACGCGAGATGGTCC